>WANX01000089.1 GCA_015521565.1 Candidatus Hydrothermarchaeota archaeon | reverse complement strand
GGTGGAGGCAGTCTTCGAGGGCGATGATAAAGCCGTCGATGCAATGGTGCGCTGGTGCTGGGAGGGCTCGCCCTATGCCAGCGTGACCGGGGTTGAGGCGAGGGAAGAGGAGTACACCGGCGAATTCAGGGGCTTTGAGATACGGTGGTAGTTTGAGGCTCGCAGCTCTCGTAAGCGGAGGCAAGGACAGCGTCTTTGCACTCTACAGAGCCGTGAAGGCGGGGCACGAGGTCAGGTACATCCTCAACATGCTCCCGGAGCGCGAGGACAGCTGGATGTTCCACCACCCCAATGCGGCGCTGGTGGAGCTCCAGGCGAAGGCAATGGGAATACCCCTGGTGAGAGGCACGACCAGGGGCGAGAAGGAGGCAGAGCTTGCTGATTTGCGCCGCCTAATCGCGAGGGTGGCGCAGGAGGTTGAGGGAATAGTCACGGGTGCTCTTGCCTCGAACTACCAGCGGGAGCGCATACAGAGGCTCTGCTCAGAGCTTGGGCTAAAGACCTACTCGCCCCTCTGGGGGATAGAGCCGGAGGAGTACTGGGAGGAGCTGCTCGCAAATCGCTTTGAAGTTATGATCACAGCGGTAGCCGCCGAAGGGCTGGGCGAGGAGTGGCTGGGCGTGGTTGTGACGCGGGAGAAGCTGGCTGAGCTTAAGCGCCTCGCTAAGCAATACCGCTTCCACCTGGGCTTTGAGGGCGGCGAGGCTGAGACGCTGGTGCTGGACATGCCCCTCTTCAGGCAGAGGCTGGTGGTGAAGAAGGCGAGAAAGCTGTGGCGCGGGGACAGCGGCGTCTATATCATTGAGGAAGCAGAACTCGCGCCCAGGCGGTAGGGACTAAAAACTTGCAGGCTACCCTCCGTGCTGTTATCCGGCAAAAATATTTAATACTCCTCCCGGTCTCCTTATTAACATGAAGCGCGAGCTTGTGGGCACCCTTGCGTGGAGTCAGAATCAGCCTGCCATCAAAGACGATGAAGGAAAAGTGCGCCTTATCTACAACCTCTTCGACGGGCTCAGCGGCAGAAAAATAAGAGTGAGTGTGGAAACCGTCGAGGAGGATTAGCCAGCACCCACTCCCGGAGAGCCCCTGGTGCGTGAGCGAATCGCATCCTGAATTTTGACCTGCAGCTCCTTTAGGCGGGAGGCCACCTTCTCCTCCTGCCGCTTCAGGGTACTTATTCTCAGCTCCAGTGTTTCCTTTCTCTCCTTCAGCTCCTTCTCAACATCGTCCCTGGTACTCTTTATCAGCAGGTTACCAACGCTCCGGTACACCTCTGCATCCTCGCCCAGCTTCTGCACCTCATCCAGAGCTCTCGCAACCTCCTTAAGCTGAAGCTCCATCTGCAGCCTCTGCGTGGTTATTGCCTCCGCCTGCTGCTGGAGCTGCTGGAACTGGGCAAGCTGGTGCTGGAGTTGTGGTGGTAGCTGTTCCATCTTCTCAACCTCCTAACTCAACCGCAAGCTTCAGCCAGCGCATGAAAGATGAAAGCGATGCCCTCAGGGAAGCCGCATCTGCTGCGCTGACCTCCAGTATTATCTTGCACCCCTCTCTTTTAAAACTTGCCCTCGCGCGGTTCGCTGGAGAGGAGTGCACCTCTGGCAGAACCGCTGCATGGACCACTTCTGCAAAGTTCTCGCTGTCAAAACACAGCTCAATCCTCGCCCTTCCCGACTCCACGCAAAATCACCTTCTCCACCCTGAACTCGGGTCCATCGCGCAGCATCAGCGAGTCGCCCCGCTGCAGCACCAGCGAAGGGTCTGCACCCAGGGCACGTGCGAGCTGAGAGGCGAGCTCACCTCTGCCGTAGCCGTGTCTATACCTGAGCTCGCGAATAAGCATCGCCCTCGCCAGCTTCAGCGCAAGAACGCGTTCGCCGCGGCGGTAGACCTCGATGAGTGAGGGGTTGCCTCTCCTCTCCTTTATCATCACCAGAACACCATCCTCCGGCACGAGAGAGAACACCTGCTCCAGGTTTGCCTTCCCGCGGGTGAGATACTCTGCACCAAGTGCCCTTGCAAAATCCCTGCTGAAGCTCCTGGTTCGCGGCGAGGGCTTGCGTGATGTGGTGACGAGTATCATCACCTGGCTTTTACCCGCTTAACCGTGGCGGAGCGCACCTTGAAGAGTATCTTGTAGCCGCAGAAGGGGCAGCGCACGGGTTCGTCCTTTGCGAGTTCAAGCTCACGCTGACAGTTGCCGCAGCGGTACATCACCCAGCCACCACCTTTTTCACTGCACGCTCCACAGTCAGCGCCGCAGCCGTTCGCGGGATGTATGCGCCGCCAGTAAACTTGGCCCCGCACTTCCTGCACGCCCATATTCCGGAGGCCACGCGCCTCACCCCGCGGCGCTGGCAGACTGGACAAACATGGCGCCGCCGCTGTTTCCTGTCTATCTCAACCCACTTGCGGCGCAGCCTCATGCCGTAACGGGGTCCAAACTTGCCTGCTGAGCCCACCTTCTTAGTTCTTCCCATCAGCATCACCCGGCAGGTGCTTTCTGAGAAACTCCGCCTTCTCTCTCCCCCGCCTAACGATGTCAAGGATTTCCTCCTGTGTGAAGGTGCCGCTTCCACCCTTCTGCATCGCCACTATCTCACCCTTCTCGTTGTAGCCTACGGTTAGCCTGGCGTCGAGCACCTCCTCCTCTTCCAGGCAGGGGTCTACCAGAATGTGGCCGCCTATCTTGGCGAAGGTAACCTCCACGGGTGTATCCACAATCGGGAGCTTCTCCTCCGTCTTTGTCTTGTAGTCCACCCGGCCGTCTTCGAGCTTCGGGAAAACCGCATTTTTAAGCGCGGCGATTGCGCCGAGGGTGCAGGCATCGAAGAGGTTGCCGTCGTAGTCCAGGGGGTGGAGGTCTATGAAAACTATCCACACCAGCTCCCCCTCGGAGATGCACAGCTTCTCCAGGTCTATGCACCGGGACTCGCGGATTGCCCTGTCGACAACACGGGCGAGCTCCACCGTGTCCTCGTCAGGCGGCCCGCGCTCAAAGCTTGGGCTTGCGAGGGGAATTAGCTCCGCGTTGGTGGTCAGCACCCCTGAATCCGGCATATCCGGGAAAGGTTCCCCAACCGAAAGCTTAACACCCACCATCACCTGAGTTCTGCCCAGCTTAACCAGCGCTGAACCCTCGGCGCGCTGGTTTATTCCCACCTCAACGCTCACCTCGCGGTACTCGTCAAAGGCTCTGCCATCGATGCGCTTGCCGCTGTTGAGGAGGTTGAGGATGTGGTCCCGCTTCACATCAACAATAATCTCATGCTTCATTCCTGACTACCCCCATATCTCCGGCGCAGCGCCTCCTTCTGCTTCTCATAAACCTGCATGCATCCCTTTATGGCAAGCTTGAAAGCCTGCTCAAACTCCTCCTGGGTCAGGTTTCCGTCCATCTGGAGCAGGCTGACCTCACCCGTTCTCGGGACTATTGCAACTGGCAAATCTGCCTCACCGTAGTTGTCCTCGATATCGAAGAGGTCCAGCACTATGTGTCCGCCCACCTTGCCAGCGGCACACGCGGGCACCAGGTCCTTCATGGGTATGCCGGCGTCTGCAAGTGCAACGCTCGCTGCGGTTATACCCGCGCAGCGCGTGCCCGCCTGGGCCTGAAGGATTTCGATGTACACGTCGATGGCGGTCATTGGATAGAGATGGGTGAACACCACGCTTTCCAGCGCCTGCCTTGTAACCTTTGAAATCTCCATGCTCCTTCTATCCGGTCCGGGACGCTTCCGCTCGTACACGGAGAAGGGTGCCATGCTGTAGTATGTGCGCAGCACAGCACGCTGCGGATTCGCCTCATGCCTCGGATGTATCTCCCTCGGGCCGTAGCATGCAGCAAGCACCCGGTTACCACCCCACTCCAGATAAGCGGAGCCATCTGCGCGCTTCAGCACGCCGGCCTCAATCTTCAGTGGTCTGAGCTCATCCACACGCCTCCCGTCGAGGCGCTTCCCATCTATAATAAACTCCTCGGGTTCACCTGCCTTCATACCCTTTCCCTCTCCTTAACAATCATCTCCTTTATCCTGTCGGTTAAGCCTGAAGTATGCGCCTCAGCTTCTATCTTCCGGATGGCACGCTCCACCAGGTCTGCTGTCTTCGCATTCCTTCCACCTATCCACACCCGGCCGTTCTGTCCCACCAGAAGTTTGCATCCCGTCTCCTTCACTATCATGGATATCATAGAGCGCTTTCTGCCTATCACCCGGGGCACCTTCGCGGGTGATATCTGAATCAGGCGACCCCCCCTTATCACCCTGCATCCCCGCTGGCGCATTGTGATGTAAATTCTCCTGGTGGGCGCCACTTCACGCACATACGCGTAGACCGTCGTGCCAGGAGACATCACCCTCTGCAGAGGTGTGCGGAAGGGGTCCACATCACGGTAGTAATCGCCGGCGTTGAGTATTGCAAGATAGGGGCTGTTTATGTCCACCTCCCAGGCTGTCTCATAGACGGTGCCCTTCACAAAGCCAATTACAAAGTCCCCGACCTTCGGGAAATACCTGCCGGTGAGGGGTATTACCCTCACCAGGCCTCTCGAAGTGTCCAGCAGTCCGAGTACAGAGGCGTACACCTTCTCACCTTCGCGGTAAACACCATCGCCCAGCTTCACCTTCCCTGCTGCTACTTCCTCACCGGGTATGACAAGCTTCCTCTCCATACTCACTCCTACCTCAGAATCCTGCTTTCAAAGTCTCCCTTTGTCAGCGCATTGAGCTCGCGGAAGAGCTCTTCCGCGGCACCTGCCGGAAGTTTCATCACAAAGGCCCAGCTTCCGTCGCCGAGCCACTCCTCCTTCTCGGGCTTGCCGAACTTTGTAACCACACCATAAGCCCTGGCCGCATGCTGTGCAGGTACTTTGACAGCAATCCTTCGCTCCTCAAACTTTAAAGGCAGAAGGGGCCGCAGCGCTTTGATTATTGCCGGCATCTGCTCCTCGGCGCTTTTGTGAATGGAGATGTTTACTTTTGCCTCCTCCAGTGCCTTCTCAATCCGCCTGGCCGGATGAGGTGCGCCTGTCTGCGGGTTTATGGCATGCCTGGCGATGTAGTTGACTATCTGCCTCCTGCGCTGCTCCTGCATCCTCCTGCGCTGCTCGGCAGTGAGCTGAATCTCTCCCTTCCTTATAATCCTGCGAACCGCCTCCTCAAGACTGGAGACGTTCAGCAGCCTGAAGGCATGTTCCAGCGATGCCCTGTCGCCACGGCGTGCATCCTTGAAGATGGTGTCTACAGCGAGGAGCCTTTCAAAGTCCACCTCTTTGCCCTGCCTCAGCTCCAGGGCAAGGTCCGGGTCAACCAGAATCTCGAAGCGTTCGCCCCTCGTCTCGAGGCGAGCTACTACCGCCTCTTCAAGGCGCACCATTTGCGCTACTCCTCTTCTTCTCCCTTCTTCCTGGGAATGCGCTCCAGGTAGCTCCGGACTTCCCGCGGTGAAAACTTCCTGAACTCCCCGGTTGAAAGTTCAACCACCGCCATATCTATGGAGCTTTCACTCATCTTGCCATCGGTGACCTCATTCATTATCTTCAGCGCCAGGTCTATTGCCTCGTCCATGGTGAGGTCATCGCGGTACTCATTCTCGAAGATCTCCATCGCGGTGCTCCTTCCGGCACCTATCGCCGTGGCCTTGTACTCTATAAGAGCACCACTCGGGTCGGTTTCAAACAGGCGGGGCGCCTCGTTTACACCTGCGATCAGAAGCGCTATGCCGAAGGGTCTTACCCCTCCATGCTGTGTGTACAGCTGCTTGAAGTCGCATATCTTCTTGGCAAGCAGCTCCACATCTATAGCCTCGCCGTAGGTAATGCGGTGAACCTGGCACTCCACGCGCGCGCGGTCCACAAGCACACGTGCGTCGGCCACAAGGCCCGAGGTCGCGGCGGCTATGTTATCATCAATCTGGAAAATCTTCTCAATGCTCCTCGCCTCAACAAGCTTTGAGGTAATCCTCTTATCCACAGCAAGCAGCACACCGTCGCTGTACCTTATTCCCAGCGAGGTGGTCCCCCGCTTTACCGCCTCTCGTGCATATTCAACCTGGAACAGTCTGCCGTCAGGGCTGAATACCGTAATTGCCCTGTCGTAGCCCATGCTAGGTATCGGCTGCATCTTATTCACCTCTCAAATCCCTTTTTGTTAAACCTATAAACCTCATTTTCCTGTGTCTCAGCCGCTCAGCAAGTTCTTCATCTACTGGCACAGCGTCGCAGCACTCTCCACTTTCCCTAACAACTGCAAACTCCTTGCCCATAAACTTTGCTGTGCCTTCAGCATTTATAAAGTGTCTACTCCTATTTAAAAACTTCCTCTTCAGAGCCTTAACAGTGCCGCTTACCCCGAGGCTTCGCAGATGTGCGCGCTCGCCGGAGATTTCCCCCACGAGGCTCAGCGATGCTATGGCCCTGTCCACGCTGAGATGGGAACACACAACAAAACCCTCCTGCCTGTCCTCGTCGAAGTCCAGCAGCCACAGGTTCATCTGCGCAACCCCCGCCTCGCCAAACATCGCCAGAGCCGAACTAAATATCGCCTTCGCAACCTCCTCCCTTTTAAAACACCTGTCACCCTCTGCGCAGAAGGCGATGTAGCGCTTCCTCATCCTCAGAGCTGGCGGAAGAGCCTTAATCTTCAACCAGCCTCACCCCCTGCGAAAGCTCACACTTTGCCAGCCTCCGCCTCTCCAGTATCCTGCCCGGCACAGTCTCCATGGCATGCCTCGCCTCCTCCCGTGTAAACCCCAGGCTCAGAAGCACTGCCTCAGCTTCCCTCTGGCTGCGCAGCTCATATCTGCTCTTTGCACCGGAGGTTGCAACGATGTCGAATCCGTACTTTCTGCTCAGCATGAGAATGCGCTGAACCTTCTGAATCTGCCTTACCCGGGCAAAGCTCCTGGCAGAGATTATACTCCACAGGTCGATTTCGATTGCAACCCCGCTCTTCGCAGCCTGCCTGGCGATTACCGTATCCACACCGGAGTCGCGCCTTCCTCTGTAAGGGTGTGCCAGGATATCCACACGCCCGTCTCTGGTGGCTGCACGGTTTATGCCCGCATCTCCGCCGTGCACAACCACATAGTCGAACTTCTCCTCCACGCTGCGCAGAGCGCGAACCAGCTTCCGCCTGCTTTCCGCTCTTACCTCGATGCCGGAAAGCACACCTTCATAGGCGATGCCGTCGCATAGTCCTGGCCTCACACCCAGGCGTTTTGCCTCTTCGGCGATGCGCAGGGGTGAATCCACACCGCCCGAGTTGAGCGAGTGAATGCGCAGGTCTATAAACATCTTAATCCCCGAAGAGTTTTTTGAGTTCCGACTTTATCACGGCTTCGCTGTATGGGTAGCTGGTAACCGTTAGCACCACCTGAATTCCCTGACCCAGGCGGAGCTCTCCCAGATAAGCACGCATTTTGTCCAGGCGGAGATAGAACCTTCCCTGCTCGAAGCGCTGCTCCACCTCGTCTGCAAGGCGCACGAGCTCCTCACGGGGAAGGGTCTCAAGCAGCCTTTGTAAAAAGGCACGAATGTGGCGCTGTCTTGTGAGCTCTGCCTCCAGTATAACTATAGGATTGCCAAACTGTCCTCTCACCCGGCTCCGCTTTACCTCTACCTCACAGGGGAAGATGGTGAGGAGTGCCTGCCTGACTCTCTCCTCTTCCTCTGTGGCATGGGCAAAACAGCTTGCCTTAACGCTCAGGATGCGCATCACTTTCCTCTGCGCTGGTGTGCTCTTATGCTGGGTCTGAGCTTTTCTGCACCTTTACCCCTGTTCCTCAGACCCCGGGAACGCTTCCCCGCGCTGGTCAGACCGCGGAACACACGTCCGCGATGGGCTGTGCCCGCTATCCAGCACAGCTCCTTATCGCTGCGCACCGCCGGGTGGTGGGGGTCAACCATTATTACCTCGAAGTACTCGTACTTCCCGTCCTTGCCCACCCAGTAGGAGTTGAGCACCTCCATGTTGGGATACCTGCGCTGGGCGCGTTCTTCGGCCAGCCACTGCAGCGACTTCTTTGGCGTGTATTTTACCACGCCCATTCGCTTTGGTCTGCGTCCTCCGCGGGGACGCTCCTTCCTGCGCCCGCCCTTGCGTATCCTGGCGCGCACCACAATTATGCCCTGCTTCGCCTTATAACCGAGAGCCCTCGCCCTGTCCGGGCGAAGCGGCTTCAGCACGCGCACAACACTTGCCCCGCGGCGCCACTCTGTAAGGCGCTGCCGGAGCAGCGGATAAACATAACTCCCCTTCGGAGACTTCCACGCCTGGGCAATGTATTTATACGCACCCATTTCTTCCACCTTCAGAATCAGAAGTGAGAATAAAAGACTCTTGTAAGGGTAATGGGCTATCGTATAAAAATATTATTAGAGTGAAAACTAATAAATACCCTGCCGGCAAGGGAATACCATGCCAAGCTACGGAGCGAGAAGTGTTCTCGGAGTGTTTATATTCTCAGATAGAGGAGAGCTTCTTGACTTTGAACCCTTCGATGCTGGAGAAGCTGCGCAAAAAATTACCGCCACGGAGCTTACTCCGGAGGAGAGAAGGCTAAAAAAGAGGTTTCCTGATGCCGTATTTGAGCCGGTGGAGGAGTTTCCATCTCCAGGAGGGGAGTTCCTCAGGGGCAATATGGAGGCACTGCTGGAGCGGATCGGGATTAGCAGACAGGAGTACAACCTCCGCCTCCGCAGAGTGGCCTTTGAGGTCACCAGGGACAGGCTGAAGCGAGCCCTGGAGAAGAGAGACCTGCTGATAAAGCAGGCGGTGCTCGCGCTGGAGGAGCTGGAGGAGGCGCTTAATGTTCTCTCTTCCAGGCTTAAGGAGTGGTACCTCATCCACTTCCCGGAGGCAGAGCAGGAAGACGCCGCAGGAATAGCAGAGCTCATCCATCGGTATGGCAGACGCGAGGCTCTCCCGGGCTATGAAGAGCTTGCAGAGCGCTCAACCGGTGCGGAGCTTACTGATGATGACATCGCAATGCTTCGCTGTTTCGCCGGAGAGCTGTGCAGACTTCTGGAGCTAAGGGAAGAGCTGGAGCGCTACCTGGATGAGCTGATGAGCAGCCTGGCCCCGAATGTGAGACACCTGGTGGGTGCCAGGATTGGAGCAAAGCTTATTGCCCTTGCTGGAAGTGTGGAAAAGCTTGCCTCTATGCCCGGAAGCAGAATTCAGGTGCTCGGCGCAGAGAAGGCGCTCTTCCGCCACCTGCGCGGCAGGGGGAAACCTCCAAAGCACGGGGTCATATTCCAGTACCCCGCGATTAAAGCGGCACCGAAGTGGCAGCGCGGTAAGATTGCAAGAGCGCTTGCGGCAAAGCTTGCAATTGCAGCACGTGTGGACGCCTTCGGAGGCGGGCTAAGGGAAGAGCTGAAGCAGAGGTTCGAGGCAAGGGTGGGGGAAATTAAGAGAACACCCCGACGGAAGCGCAGGAGGCGCAGGCGTTGATAAGGGAGCTCTTTGAGGGAGTGTACCGTCTTAACGGAGAGCTCGCAACTCTGAACCTCACTCCGGGCAGAAGGGTGTACGGTGAGAAGCTTGTAACTCATGGGGGAAGGGAGTATCGCCTCTGGAACCCGCACAGAAGCAAGCTGGCAGCAGCAATTCTGCTCGGACTTGAGCACCTGCCATTAGGTAGAAGGACAAAGGTGCTCTACCTGGGTGCTGCGCAGGGTACAACGGCCTCGCACATAAGCGACATTGCCCGTGAAGGTATTGTGTACTGCGTCGAGGTCTCACCCCGTGCAATGCAGTCGCTGCTGCCGCTGGCTGAAGCCAGGGAGAACATGGTCCCCATTCTTGCAAGCGCCGCAGAGCCTGAGAGCTACTGCTATCTGCTGGAGAAGGTGGACCTGGTCTACCAGGACATTGCCCGCCCGGAGCAGACGGAGATACTGCTTGAGAACCTGCGGCTATTTCTCCGGAAAGGTGGCCACTTTATCCACATAATAAAGGCCAGAAGCATAGACGTAACTGTGAGGCCGAATGAGGTTTTCAGAAGGGAGATGGACAAGCTAACCGGAGCTGGAGCTCAGCTGCTTCAGACGCTGAGGCTTGAGCCCTATGAGAAGGACCATCTTTTTGTGCTGGGCAGGTTCAGCGCCGCCACTCCGCATAAACAGGACAGGTGAGGCACTCCGCTGGCGGAGAATGCCTGTCCTCTATCTTTTCCGGGCACTCGGGATAGCTTCCTGTACAGTTGGGGTACTTTCTGCGTATCTTCTCCCAGGCTATCTCTGCCTCAGACTTCTTTTTTGGCAACCTCTTCCGCTGCTTTCTGGCCATTTTTACACCGGAAGAGAGTGTTGCTCCCCGGGGGTATATAATGCTTTTGCACAGCTCACCGCTCCGCGTCACAAGCCCGGGCAGCCTTCCGGCGTCTCAGCAGCTTAAAGCGCACCACCGTAACCTGCTCTCTCTCGCTCACGCCCCCGTAAATTCTGCGCAGTGCCCTGAGAAGCTCCTCCCTGCTGGAGAAGCCATCTCTCCTCGCGTCCAACTCCGTAAGCTCGGCGAGGCGCTTAACCTCGCACGCCACCACCCTCGCAAGGGCAAAGGCCTTGCCATTGGAGGTGAGCTCCACCACCTCACCCTCCGCATAACTGCGCCTGCCCTTCCTGACAGTGGCGCACTTACTCCCGCTGAGAATCGCCGCCACGTACTCCGGATTGAAGTTTATTCTCCTCATACCACTCCCACACCTTTCTTATGGCGCCTGTGAGCCTGCCAAAGGCGTTGTCCAGCTCCTCCCAGCTCCTGTGCTGCAGGCACTTTCCTATGGCCAGGAGCTCCTCATCCCTGCTGAGCTGTGCCCTCCTCGCTCTCGAGAAGTGGTACCTCATCAGCGGCTTTGCGATGTCGCCAATGCCCTCGTAGTAGCTCAGGTTTGAGAAGTACTTCTCAAGCCTCGTCCTTGCCACGCTGTCCAGGCGGGGATCAGGCACCGGTGCATCTATGCGGAGGCTTGCAAGCAGAAGGCGCGCCACCTCGATGCTCAGCCCGCGCAGCTCATCGGCAAGATACTCTATCAGACGCTTCACCAGCTCTGCATTAATCTGCGCCACCCTCTCACTCAGGCTATCGTCGAGCGGCTTGATGACAACCAGTGTATATTCACCCGAAATCTCATTCCGCTGTGCTGTGATGTGAACCGGCACGAAGCCGTTTTTCAGCCAGAAACGCAGCAATTCGGCGCTGACGCCAAAACCTGCACCCATGTAGGCGTAGCCCCTCTCCCTGGCCCATTTCTCCAGCTCCCGCAGGGCAAAGCTTCCCACACCGAGACGCATAACATCCGGATGGGTGGCGATTCTCACTATCCTCAATCCTCTGAGCTTCGGGAACTCCCTGTCGCAGTAGTGCTTCAGTATTACATCCGGGATGATGTGTCCCTTGGGGCGGTAGCCCCGGGCCATCGCTTCTATAAGCTCCTCATCCAGTTCCCCTTCCCGGGCGGTGTGAACTGCCGCCACCGTTTTGCCACCCGCAACCACGCGAAAGGCCTGGTGCTTTGGAATGTCCCCCAGGATGAGCACGTCCGAGGGCTTGTTGCGGTAGTGGGCCAGGATGTATATTCCGAAGAACTCTCTGAGCAGGCGGTCGTCGCTGTACAGCCTGTCCCTGTCCAGCCGCTCGAAGGTCAGCTCACCCGCCTCAATCGCCTTCACATCCTCTCCGGAAAGCCGGGCAGGCTTTGCGTCCAGCAGCAGGACATCGTAAAGCCAGGCCTCAACGGGGTCCCCGGCAGCGTAGCGTATGGGCTCAGAAAGCCTCAGCTTTATCACCTCGTACTCGCCGGTGCTCTCGAAATTCTTCAGAAAGCGGATGCTGAATCCCCTGCCCGCACCCTCGTAGCCGTGCACTGTGCTGGAGAAGATTATGTAGTCCACGTCGCCGCGGGTAAGCTCCCACAGCACCTCCACAGCAAGCGAGGAAGCCTCGTCCACAATTATCAGGTCTGCGTAGTCCTTCTCCACCAGCGCCCTTCTGGGCACCGCATACTCCACACGGGCATATCTGCTGTTTATCATTGTGAAGAGCTCTCCCTTTTTCCTGAGAAAGAAGTCTGTCATCCCCTGACGCACCATTCCCCTCTTAAGGAAGAGGAAATAGGTCTGCACAGCCCGCGGCGATGGAGCCACAACAAGCACGCGAACGGCACGTTTGAGTCTGCGGTTGAGCACTGAAATCAGGTAGGGGGTGAGTATGCCCAGGAGCGCCGTCTTTCCCCTGCCCCTGTCAGCAGTGAGCACGGCACACCTGCGCTTCGCAGAAAGAAAATCCTCGAAGCTGTGGAGCACCTCAACCTGGTCCTGGGTGGCGCACAGCTTGTACAGCTTCCTCTTTATCCGGCTCTTCCCGGGCAGCACCAGCTTTCTTTTTTCCCCACCCGTACCTTCATACCGGAACTTTTTGAGCAGACCTTTGCCGGTATCGTAGATTATCACCCCGTCAGCGAGGAGGGTACGCTCGATGAACCTCCGGTAGAAGCGGGGCACCACTCCAGAGGTGTCCCCAGAAAGATCGCGGTGGAGCCAGGACACCAGGCTGCTCCACCCCTCCACCTCCGGAGAAAGCGCCAGTAAAATCCCGCCACCGGCTATGGTCTCCGCGGCTATGCCCAGGTCGTTGGGATTGAACCCTCCGGTCAGGTCTATCAACAAAGCGTCGTAGGTTTCCCCAAGCACCTGCTGGGCATCGCCAAAGGCCACAAAGGTCCCGGAGAAGTGAGAACGTGCAGCCTCCAGAAAGTCTTCCCTGCCCATTATCAGCAGCTTTTCCTTCTTCGTCATCTCCTTCCAGGTGCCGAGCACGTGCTCCGCAAGGGCAAGGGTTTCACCGTCCTCCACCGGACTGCAAAGGAGCACCAGGCAGCGGTGGCGACTGCGCAGCACATGCTGGGCCGCCCTTTTAACCTCCGAGATGAGGTCCTCCTCCGACATTATCCCCCACAGCGTGGGATAACAACAAAAATTAAACCGCCAGCCTGAGGTACTCCCTGAAGAGCGCAGGATAAAGGCGCGGGTTGAAGAGTATGTTGGTGATGAAGTAGCATTCGTGGGTGCAGAAGCAGGTGCCGTCTTTAACCTCCTCCACCACCCTCCGCGCCCGGGGGGTGCGCAGCAACCTGCGCAGGTCTAAGCCGTGCTCACGGAGGTTGCCCATCTTCTTCTGCAGAAGCTCGCAGGGGTACACGTCTCCATTCTCTGTCACAACAAGGTTCAACCTGCCGGCATAGCAGGGTATCAGCCTCCTCTCCCGCTTCGCCGTAAGGTATATCAGCCTGCGCTGAAGTACATCCTGCGCAGCCTTCAGCCTCGCCCCCGGGAAGCGGTAGAGCTTTGCCCTGCCTGTGCGCAGCTCGCGCTCCAGCCTCAGGATAAGCTCATGGTAGCGCTCCAGGTTAACGTCCTTCATATCCCGGCTCACATTGCCCCGGACCAGCGAGAGGGTGTGGGTTTTTATGTGCTCCAGACGGGAGACATAATCGAAGACCTCCTCCAGCCTGTCCTGGTTGGCGGCGCAGAGCACAGTGTTTATCCCGAGCTCAAAGTTCGCGTACCTCCGGAGCAGCGGAGAGAGCAGATGGTAGCTCTCAATTACGCGCTCAAAGTTGCCCCTGACTCCACGCAGAGCATCATGCTCCTGGCCTATGCCGTCCAGGCTAAGCTTTACCGTAACTGTGCTCCTCCTGCAGCGCCTGAGTATCTCCTCCACGCACTCAGCGATGCGTTCCGGCATGAGCCCGTTGGTGGGCAGGAGAATTATCACCGGTCTGGTGTGGCGGTAGAAGAGCTCAGCTATCTCAACGATGTCTTCGCGGAGGAAGACTTCCCCACCGGAAAACGCCAGCCAGAGCAGCTCCGGCGTGCTCCTGGCAAAGCGTTCTATCTCCTCCAGGGTGAGCTCCTCCCGCGCTGCGTTCCTCTTCTCCCCGCTGAGGTAGAAGCAGAAGCTGCACGCGGAGTTGCATCTCGCAGTTACAAAGAAGGTGAGCTGCACCGGGCGCTTCAGCAGCACCTGGGGCAGGTGGCGCAGCGGTGAGTACCTCATAACATCACCCTGAGCCTGGCCTTTAGCAGGTAGAGGGCAGAACCCAGTACGGCACCTGCAGATACGGCAATGGGGTAGACATAGAAGAAGTAGAGCGTGGCCATAGCAGCGAAGACGGCACCTTTCGCTGTGTAGAAGCTTCTGATAAGGTTGCGGCTTACGTAGAGGTTGAGCATCTGGGGCAAAAGCGCAAGTGCTGGATGAGTGCCCAGAAGCATCCAGCTAAGAAGCAGAGCAGACGATGTGAAGAACATGGCGACGTTCACCTTGAGCTCCCGCGACGCTGCGCCCGAATCTGCGAAAAGGTCTCGGTTGCGCAGCGAGTAGAGCGTCCAGTACATGCTCTTGCGCAGTGCATTCTTCAGCGACCCCGCAAGGCTGAAGTTGAAAATGTGTCCCACCTGTATGGAGGGGTCAATCCTGAGCTTCACTCCGGTTCTCCTGAGCCTGTGGCTGAATTCAACGTCCTCCATGCTGGTGGTATGTCCCATGAAGGAGTCCCTGAGAAAACCTCCTGTGGTGCGAAAGAGCTCCGCATCTATAGCCAAGCAATGGGTTGCTATGTAGTCAGCCTCCTCCCGCTTGGTCTCGCAGTAGTTTACATATACCGACTGGAAGGTGCTGAAGAATCCCTGGGAAAAGGGGGGTACCGCTGTGTATGTACCGCCCACAACGCGAGCGCCATTGCTCATGGCACGGTTCACCAGCTTCAGGGTGTCTTTTTTAAGAATGCAGTCGGCATCTATGAAGAGGAGCACCTCCCCCCTGGCGTTCTCTGCTCCGATATTCCTCGCCACACTCGGGCCCTGATGCTCCTCCAGCCTGATAAGTCTGCATGGGTAGCGCCGTGCAACTTCTGCAGAGGCATCTTCACTCGCGTCGTCCACCACCACTACCTCAAAGCTTGAATAGTCTGAGGCAAAAACGCTCTCGAGACAGAGTGCAAGAGTGGCGGAGCTGTTCCTGCAGGGTATTATTACGGAGATAAACTTCTCCTTCATCTGTCTTAATGACCCAGATTAACCAGCCCCGTGATATTTGTAGGATGTTATTTAAGGCACATCCTTGGAGTAAAGAGTGAGGTCTTTGAATTGCCAGGCAGGGAAATTAAGGGTGTGGTGCTCAGCACGCGGGGTATTGCGTTTGTCTCACTGCTGACAGTGCTGCTCCTCTTCCGCTTCAGGAGCTATGACGACAACCGCACTGCCAGCTGGAGCTGGGTATTTGCCAGCGGCGACTTCAGTTTTGTGGTGATACTCTGGCTCTTCGCACTGGCGATGGGCTATGCCTTCTCCCAGCTGAGAGAGTCGCGGGACAGGGTGCTTCTCACTCTCGCGCTGGCTGCCGCACTTCCTCTCATGGGAATGCCAGAGATTATGATGGATACCTCCAGGTACTTTACCTACGCCAAATATGCTGAAGTTTACGGCTTGAGATACCTGTGGGAAGAGTGGGGCAGAGAGATTCATCCCTGGACTGACCTGCCCCTGGTGCCACTGATCTACGGTGCGATGTTCAGCCTCCTGGGTGAGAGCAGAACCTGCGTGCAGCTCTTCAATCTGCTTGCCTTCGCAGGTACAGTGCTGCTCACCTCCAGGCTGGCGGAGCTGCTCTTTGGGAGGAGCGCTGGCTTTTATGCAGGTTTGTCTCTGATTGCGATGCCCTACCTGCTCATACAGGTGCCCCAGATGCTGGTGGACGTGGCGACGATGTTCTTCCTGACCCTGGCAATTTACACCACCCTCATTGCGCTGGAGCGGGGAGGCACCCTCAGGCTGGGTGCCGCAGGTATAAGCATAGCCCTCGCCTTCTTCTCAAAGTATTCCACATGGATGATGCTCTCAGTGCTCCTGGTGGCGGCGCTGCTATACGCCAGGAGGAGTGCGGGCACCACGATGAGGAGGTGTGCTGCAATCGGTGGAATAGCTGGTGCAGCAATCCTGCTGGTGATGCTGCAGAAGCTGGGGGTGTTTCTGGAGCAGCTCGAACTGCTGCGCAGCTTCCAGGCTCCGGGGCTCAGACGGTGGGGTGAGAGCTATCTCTCCACCTTCTTCTTCCAGGTGCACCCCTTCGTGACACTCTCTGCGCTGGCAGCGCTTTGCCTTGCCATAAGGGAGAGGCGAAGCGCAGTGATAATCGCAGTCTTCCCCTTCCTGCTCATCCTCCTGCTCGAGATAAAGCGGATTCGGTATACGCTGCCCATCTTCCCAATGCTCGCTGTGCTCGCCGGTTACACCCTCAGCAGACTTCCGAGGGAGCCCGCACGCCTCATTGCAGGCTACGCCGCCGCCTTCTCCTTTATGCTCGCCCTGTTCGCCTACGTGCCTTTTATCGAGTCGCTGAGTGTGGTAAACCTGCGTGAAGCCGGAGAATTTTTGAATCAGCTCGAGGCACAGGAGGTGGAGGTGCTCACCTGGGTGCCGCCCGGGATGAGCTACAATCCCAACATTACCATACCCATGCTGGACCTCTTTACGCAAAAGCGCCTGGTGTATGTGCATGTGGAAGTGGTACCCCCGCCCAGGGAGCAGATTCTGCGCTCACCAATAAGATTCACCTGGGAGTACAGACTGCCACCCTTTTACCTGGGAAACTCCTCCTCTGGCGTAGTGGTGGTAATCCAGAGGCAGTACACCGGCATGCCGGAGGAGGTCGAGCGCAGGGTGGAAAACCTCTCCCTGATAGCCAGGTTCAACACATCCACCAGGCTCTTCCACTTCAGAACACTGGTGGACGTGTACGCTCCCTAAATTCTGCGGTTGAGCTCCTGCAGCAGCTTCTCCAGGTCCAGGCCGCGCTCTTCCGCCACCTCGCGCAGGGTGCGCTTCATCGTGGTGAAGTCACATTCACATATGTTGTGCTCCAGCAGGTAGTCTATCGCCTCGGGATACTCTCTGAATATCTGCCCTATCTTCATTTCGGGCGTTATCGCCAAGGCTATCTCACCACCAGCACGCTGCATGGTGCGCGCTCCACCACCTCCTTGCTGACGCTGCCCATAAGCAGTGTCCTGCGCTTTGAGTGGGGACCAAGAACAATGAGGTCTGCTCCTATTTCCTTCGCCGCATTGATAATCTCCTCTGCGGGGTGTCCTATCTTCACAATCTCCTTCGACACCGATACACCTTCAACGCAGGACCTTGCGGTAGCGAGAACCTTCTTTCCGCTTTCGCTAAGAAAGTCGTCGAAAATTTTACCCTCCTTTTTGAGACTTTCAAGCACTTCGGTAAACTCCGGCTTCCCGAGAAGCTCCTGATAGTAGATGTCACCCAGATTTACAACATACACCAGCGAAAGCTCCGCACCCAGCTTTGCTGCCATTTCGGCTGCCTCATTGAGTGCCTTAAGAGAGCTGTTGCTCCCGTCAAAAGCCACAAGTATCTTCTTCACAACCAATACACCTCCCTTATTTCATGAAAATTTCCAAATAAATAAAAAAGATGGAGCTGGTGCTCAGCTCAGTATCCGGCTCCATATCCGCCGCCATAGCCGCCGCCGTAGCCACCGCCGTAGCCGCCACCGTAACCTCCGCCGTAGCCGCCGCCGTAGCCAGCACCTTCTTCAGCCTGTGCCGGTTCCTCTGCAGCCTTCGGCTCCACTATCAGCTTTCCTTCCATGCCCCTGTCCCTGTGCTCCGGACAGTAGAAGGTGTACTCACCGGCCTTCTCAACGACGAATTCAACAGTTGCAGAGCCACCCGGCGGTATCCCTGCTGCCTCTGCCTCGCCGCCGTAGCCACCGCCGTAGCCGCCACCGTAACCTCCGCCGTAGCCGCCGCCGTAGCCACCGCCATAACCTCCGCCATAGCCGCCACCGTAGCCACCGCCGTAGCCGCCGGCTGCTGCCTCCTCAGCAGGTTTGGCAGCATACACTCCGAGCTCATCTATGACAAAATTGTGCGACTGAGAACCCACATTCTTTACGGTTATTCTCACCAGGTCGCCTTCTGTTACGGTTATCGTCGCCGGCTCAAACTTGTACTCAGACGCCTCTATGGTGAACTCCTTGGCCGGAGCGCCGGTGGTAGCTTTGGACGCAGGTGAGGGGGCCGATGGTGCCTTCTCTGCAAGACCCGCAGGTGCCCCTGGAGAGAAGCTATAACCCACTATGAAACTCAGTGCCATCGCGGTGACTATAGCGAGCACCGCTATGTCGTCGCGCATTGCAATCACGCCTTCTTTATCCTGTAGATAAAGGTGCCTCCATCGGAGCGCCTCTCAACAATCTCGTGGCCCTCCTTATCGCAGAGCGCCGTGATGCTCTCCTCCGATGAGGGATTGTCAAAGAGCACCTCCAGGATATCCCCGCTCTTCAGCTTCTGCAGAGTCTTCATCGTGTACAGCTGAGGGTGCGGACACACGTAGCCTTTGACATCAAGCTGGTACACCCCATTCTCTAGCTTCTTAACCTTCACTTCATGCACCTCCTTTCTTTATTCTATCTCTATGTCGATATCAAAGTCCTCCTCCTTGAGCTGACGCTCTGTCCACCAGTTGAGGAACTTTACACTGGCCAGCGCACCGCCGCCCATACCCAGGAAGAACAGCCAGCCACCGGGGTCGCCACCGGCAACACGGATGTAGAAGGCTCCGATGTTGCAGCCCAGGGCGACTCGCGCACCGATACCCATGAGAACACCGCCGAGGATGCCCCACACAGCCAGCTCTCTGGTTGGCGCTTTGAACTTGAACTCCTTGTTGAGCAGTGCAATGGCTGCTGCACCCAGGATTATACCGATAGACATCAGCAGGGCAGGGTTATGCCAGGGATTGGGTATGCCGTTCATGATGCCGAAGTATATGTTGTCCCTCATGTTCCAGCCGAACTTCTCCAGCACCCATGCGCCTATCTGAGCCTCCTGGGTTGTGATGTACCAGTAACCCGGGTCAAAGACGGTTCCGCGCTTGGAAACCTCATCCACAAAGCCCATCTTTACCAGAGCCTGACCGAAGTTCTCTATGCCGAACTTGTCCCTGAGACTCTGCATGGCCATCACGTGCACACCGGCAATTATTCCTATCAGTATCCCTGCAAGGGTGGTTCTCTTTGAGGCTGTTATCATCTGCCAGAAGCCGTACAGCTCATCCTTGAGGCTGAGCTTCACATCACCGCCGTTCGCTGGAAGCGCCGCCGCCTTCTTCTCAATGATGCGCTTGACAATGCTTCTCCTGGCAACAAACCAGTACGCAAGGCTCAGGAATATCAGTGTGGGGATTATTGTGTTTATGATGGCATCTCCTATGAAGTACTCACCGAGGCTCAGGTTCTTGCCTCCGAAGACCTTCTCGGCTATGGTAAACTTGGGCTGGGGGAAGATGTATCCCCTGAGAAGCTTGTCGAACCATCCCTGTGCGTCCACGAAAATCGCCTGAGAAAAGGAGATGGCAACAAGTGCAAGCATTGAAGTACCGTTGCCCTCACCGCTCTTGTACAGGGTACCTGAGGCACAACCACCCGCGAGCACCATGCCGAGACCGAATATCAGACCCCCGATAAGCTCATGTATTCCCAGCGGGCCTGGATGGAAGGTGCTGAGGTCATTTGCCGCAAGTACCGCCATGATGACGCTGAACACCGCCATTGCCACCATTATTCCCACGAACATCCTTGTAACACCTATTGCGAATAGGTCACGCCAGGCGGAAGCAAAGCAGAATCTGCCCCACTGCAGCAGAATACCGTAGGCGAAGCCGAACCATGCGTAGGCAATGATGTACATGTATATCGGGTTAACACTGTAATACCACAGACTTATTATCAACATTATGCCAACTACAGAAAAAGCCCAGAATTTCCTCCTCCTGTCGGCATCGTCCGCCATGTTTATCCTTTCCTCCTTAGCTTTTTACCGGCTTTTCTGGGAAAGTGTTAACACAACCTATATTTATATTTTTCGAAAGTGATTTCAACATCACTGAAACGCACACCTCGGCGCTTTCGCAAAAATCAAAAGTTATAATAATTGCTTAATAATTAATTAGAAAAAGTTTAAATATTCTGATAAAATAGAAAAGGCTGCATATTGTTTTAAATGTTATAATTATAAAGGCAAGAGTTCAGAATAAGTCCGCAAGCAGCATATGTGACCGGGGAGATTTATACAAACGTCTGCATCAACTCTGCAGAGCTCCTTTTATAAAATATTTATTGTTTTGTATACATTATTTGTTTTTGTTTCAAATGTTTTTAAATAAAAATAAACCATTCATATTATTTAACGCGTTTTATTGGATATTACAGAAAATCTTATATGTTTAACACGCAAATATAAATTTAATGGGAAATATAACTCTGTTATCTGTGGCGGTGCGTAACATAAAAGAAAATGGTTCAGAAGTCTTGCACTTATTCTCGCTGTGACCATCGCCTCAGGAGCGCTTTTTGCAAGCGTTCTTATGATGGATAGCGTCGGAAGGGGGCTGAGATAAGTACGGGCATGTTAGGCGCCGATGTCATGGTGGTGCCCGTGGGCTACGAAGCTCAGGCACGGGCGTCTCTCCTTGCGGGTGAGCCAAGCAAATTCTACATGCCCGGGAGTGTGGAGGGGGAGATAAGAAAGGTGCCCGGGGTGGCCCGGACATCTGAGCGCCGTCAGAGAGGAACCCTACACAGCCATTAGACGCGGGGAAAGATAAATTAATATTTTTACTTAAGTATTCAGCAAAGGTTGCAACCTAATTATCAGTTGTGCATTTTTATGAATAATCACTCAATTTGGGGAAAAGTTTATAAGTTATTTTTTTACCAGTTATATATGCCCAGGAGTCATATCTTCTGGAAGGCTGACCCGGTGCCAGAGTCCTAAGCTTTGCCGGTTAACTCCTGGGCGACCTCCTTCTTCATCCCAGTGTTTCAACAACCTTTTATGTAGTCCAATTTGTGTTTCATCATCGAATTCGCCTCGGTAGCTCAGCCTGGTAGAGCGTGTGCTTGGTAAGCACAAGGCCGCGGGTTCAAACCCCGCCCGAGGCTTAAAATCTCGAGTTTAAGCCCCTTTCCTCTTCTTTTCCGATCCTGAGCACATATTATCCAAATTTTTAACGTTAGGATTTAAGTTCGGAGGCAACAAGTCCATTAAGGAGAGCCAACTTCTGATCTGGAGGTTTAATAGGGTATAATTTTGCGTAATACAGTTTTTAATAAAATAAAAAACAAATAAAAAGCTCGAACATCATCGCTTAGAAGCTTCCTCCTCTTCTATGCCCTCCTATGAGATTCATGAGCAGTGCCAGGATGACCACCGCCGCGCCCACGAAGGCTGCCAGAGCGAGCATCGTCAGAGAGCTCCAGCCAGTGTCTTTTACGTCTTGGATGTGCTGAAATGTCTGAGTGTCGCCAATCTTGTTAACTTCCTCTTCAACCTTACCAGACATCTTTGTCATGATGAGACGACCATAACCGCTCATAGTAGATGCTACCGATATTCAGCTTGACATCAACTGGTTCCGCAGGAGGATAAGGAAGGCGGATTTAGAGGGTCGCGAGTTCAAGTGGGGCTATTCTCCCTCCAGAGGCTACTACATTGGTTATAAGCTAACGATGGTTGTGGATAAGCGAAATCTCAAACCTT
>WANX01000088.1 GCA_015521565.1 Candidatus Hydrothermarchaeota archaeon | reverse complement strand
TCTACAACTGCATACCCCATGTGCACCGCACCTGGATTGACAGCCATTGTTGAGGCAACACGTGTGCTCTCCCGGTCCTCGTGCATGTGTCCGCACAGCGCCAGAGCAGGTGACCTGCGCTTTATGAAATCCTTTACCGCCCTGGAGCCTGCATGCACCCCTGCACCTGTCAGATCGAGCACAGTGCCAAAGGGAGGGGAGTGGGTGACCATCACCTTTACTGAACAGCCTTCTACACTGGTGTATCCTCTTTCAAGCACCGCAAGAAGTTCCTCCTCAGAGTATTCCTGAGGCGTTGCGAAGGGCGTTGGACTGGAGCCACCTGCACCAAAAAAGCCAATATCTCCCACCACCACCCCTCTGCCGTGCAGACTGATCTTCTCTTCCCGGAGCCAGTGATTAACACCTTCTCTGTCGCAGTTCCCGGGAACTGCGAGCAGCAGCTCTGCAGACGACATAAGGGGCCTCAGCACCTTCCGTGCTTCCTCCCGGCCGCCGAAGTTTGTTATGTCGCCCGCCACAATCAGCACGTCTGCTTCCTCAGCCACCTCCGCCACGGCATCCAGCCTATCAGTCCTGCCGTGTATGTCGGAAATTACAATAATTCTCATATTTTTACCTGAAATTTCTCTCAAAATAAAAATCTTTGCATCACTTTAGTGTGGGCCCCCCTCCCCAACCCTGGAAAGGATATTGTTGGAGGGGTCTTATATATTTTTTTGGAAATTTGTTTCAAATAAAAAAGCCAATTTTGTTTTAATAACTTTTTGTTATTGAAACTGGTTTCAAATAATCTGCTCCTCAACCTTGACCATATTGAGCAGAGAAAGTGCCTTCTCTCCAAGTTCTGAGAGAGAGTAAGCTCTGTTTTTGTCCTGCTTTACCAGACCCATAGCCTTGAGATTTCGGAGGTGGAAGCTAACGGCTGTGGGGTCCTTTGTGCCTATAGTTCTCCATATTTCAGTAAAGTTTCTCGGCACATGCAGCAGCCTCAGAATTTGCCGTCTCAGGGGATGATTCAGCGCACGTATAAGGAGCTCAAACTCCTGCTTTGAGAAACCACCAGGTGGCAGGGATATGGTGTGCTTTTCCTCTTCAAGCACTGCTCTTACTGAGGCGATTATATCCTCCAGGCTGAAAGGCTTGGCGATGTAGTCGCTGGCCCCCCGTTTGATCGCCTCGACCGCCCCCTTTATACTCGAGTAGCCGGTTATCATTATAACCCTGACCCGTGGCCTGTGTTGCTTGACCCACTCCAGCAGGGCAATTCCATCCCTGCCGGGCAGCTTTATGTCTGTCAGGAGCACATCCACATCCTGCCTCTCCAGCACCTGCAGGGCACTCTCTCCATCATCTACGGCAACTACCTCGTGCCCCTCCTTTCTCAACACCCTCTCCAGAGCACGTAGTGTTATGGTTTCATCATCTGCTACAAGTATCCGTGCCATTTTATCTCTCAGCGATGTTTATATATAAACTTTCTAAGACACATATAAAATCTTTCGCCGACTTCCGGAAATTCAGCACACACCGCACCGCCTGCATCCGGAAAAGCATCCCGGAGAGGTCCTGCCCTCAAAAAACCTGCGGTACTCCTCCTGGAGATAGCCCCTGCTCACCAGCACGTCTATCTTCTCCCACGGAAGGCGCTCCTGCGGCTTTCTCTCCGCGAGGTAGCCCCGCATACTGAGCCCCACCTCCTTAAAGGCGCGCCTCCAGGCAGAGAAGCCGCCGCCGTGGTGAAGCGCCCTCTCCAGAACCTCTCCCAGACGCGAGTCGCCCCGCGCTATTACCGCCTGGAGCATCGCGCCCTTAATGCTCTCGCCCTCAACCCGCGCCACGCCCGCGAGGGCTCTGCGCAGCATGCGCAGCTTCATCCTCAAGCTACCAGGCTCCGGGAAGGGGAACCACTGCATAGCTGTGTGGGGCTTCGGAACCAGCGGGTTTACAGAGAGCCTCAGGCTCAGCCCCGTCTCCCTTTTTATCTCCCTCACCTCCTCCGCAAGCGCTTTAATGTGCTCCTCTGTCTCGCCCGGAAAGCCCAGGATGTAGTAGAGCTTCAGGTTTTTTATCCCTGCTTCTTTCGCGAGCCTCGCGGCGGCGAGAATTTGAGGGTTGCTCATGTGCTTGTTAGCTGCGAAGCGCAGCTGCTCGCATGCTTCTGGGGCGAGGGTTATGCTGCGCTGCCCGCTCCTTGCGAGCGCCCGGGCAAAGCTCTCGGTGAGCGTATCCGCGCGCAGAGAGGGGGCGGCTATTTCCAGGTTTATCTGCGCCAATAGCTCGGAGAGCTCATCTATTCTCGAGTGGTCTGTGACGCTCGCCCCGAGGAGGGCGATTCTCTCCGGCTTGCTTGCTTCTACGCCTTGAGTTAGAATCTCCTCCAGCCTTGCGATGCTGCGCTCCCTGCGCGGGCGGAAGATGTAGCCCCCCATGCAGAACCTGCAGCCGCGAGCACAGCCCCTCGCCACCTCCACCAGCAGGCTCTCGCCGAAGGCTCCCGCCTCGCTGAGCACCTGCGCTGAGGGGAAATAAGCATCGAGGTCCCGCATGTACACCCGCCTGGCACCTTCGTTAACCCCCGGCACGTA
>WANX01000087.1 GCA_015521565.1 Candidatus Hydrothermarchaeota archaeon | reverse complement strand
TTCACAGAGCTGAGGGAACTGAATCAGGTGCCTGAACACCTTCTCAGAGAAATAGCCCACTTTTTTGCGCACTACAGGGAGCTGGAGGGAAGGAAGATAGAGGTGGGCAGATGGAAGCCGCGAAGCGCTGCGCTGGATGTGCTGAAGAGGGCAAGGGAGAGGTATGCCGAGCGATTCTACCCCTGAGCATCCAGGTACTCCTTTATTCTGCGCATCCCCTCTGTAATATTTTCCTCACTGGTGGCGAAGGAGAGCCGCAGGTAGCCCTCGCCGGCGTCTCCAAAGGCCGTGCCAGGTGTAACCACGACCTTCGCCTGCTCGAGCAGCGCCATGGCAAGCTCCCCCGAGGAGCCGTACCTCGAGAAGTTGGGGAAGGCATAGAAGGCGCCTTTTGGCACTGTGCAGGTAACCTCCGGAAGCTCTGAAATCTCCCTCATTATCAAATCCCGCCTCTTTTTGAAGCGCGCCACCATCTCGCGCACGTGCCCCTCACCCTGCTCCAGCGCCGCCAGGGCTGCGAGCTGAGACAGCGAGACGGTGCTCGCCTGCACGTACTGGTGGATTTTGAGCATCTCCTCTATCGCCTCGCCCGGTGCGTGCACGTAGCCCAGACGCAGGCCGGTCATGGCATAGCTCTTTGAGAACCCGTTGACAGTAATCGTCTCAGCACAGTAGCGGGCGAAGCTGTGGTGCTCGCCCTCGTAGATTATCCTCTCGTACACCTCATCGCTCAGCAGGGGTATGCCCTCGCTCTCCGCGAGCTCTGCTATGCCGCGCACAGTTTGCCTCGAAAAAACCGCCCCGGTGGGGTTGCCCGGGGAGTTTACAATTATAAGCTTTGTACGTCTGGAGAGCTTCGCCTCGAGCTCCTCAAGCCCCGGCTCGAAGCCACTCTCTTCGCTCAGGCGGTAGCTCACAGGCACGCCACCGGCGAGCCTCACGAGAGGCGAATAGGAAACAAAACCCGGGTCCGGTACGAGCACCTCGTCATGCGGCTCAACCAGCGCGAGAATTGCAATGTGCAGTGCCTCGCTTGCTCCTGATGTGACGATTATGTCCTCGGCGCTCGCGTCTATGCGATTCTCCCTGCGCAGCTTCTCGGCAATCGCCTCGCGGAGCTCGGCTATGCCCTTGTTTGGCGTGTAGTGGGTGAAGTCCCTCTCGAGACCAGAGACTATGGCTTCCTTCGACGCCGGAGGTATGCCGAAGTCGGGCTCGCCCAGGGCGAGGTTCACCACGTCCCCCCTCTTCGCCAGCTCAAACATCTTCCTTATGCCGGAGATGTCTATTGCGCTGAGCCGCTGCGCGAACTTCATGCTCGCTAATCGACGGGAGAGCAAAAAAACTTTATGGGCGCAGGTAAAGGAATACTCATGCTCATCGGGATAATCTCAGACTCCCACGACAGCCTGAAGGCAATAGAGGCGGCGGTTCGTCTGCTGAACCGCGAAGGAGTGGAGCACGTGCTCCATGCGGGCGACATCATAGCACCCTTCGCCGCTGCCAGGCTGGCGAAGCTTGAGGCAGGACTGAGCTGCGTTTACGGCAACAACGATGGGGAACGAGCCCTGCTTGCAAGGAGAATTTCTGAAATGGGGGCGAGCATCTCAGAGTTTGCGGAGCTTGAGCTGGACAAGCGCAGAGTTGCACTGTACCACGGTACCATCGCCGGAATAACGCGAGCACTCGTGGAGAGCGGGCGCTACGACGTTGTTGTTACAGGGCACACCCACCGCGCCGAGGTGCGCAAAAGCAGGGGATGCGTTGCAATCAACCCTGGCGAACTCTGCGGCTACCTTACGGGGAGGCGCACCCTCTGCCTGCTCGACCTGGAGACTATGAAGGCTGAGATAGTGGAGGTGTAGCATGCGCGGCAGAGTGTTCCTGCGCAGCCTGGCAATATTCGGCGGTGCCTTTCTGGCGGCGAGGGGGATTCTTCTTCTGCCTGATGAGAAATCTGTTTGGCTTCTTCTTCCGGGACTCCTTTTCCTGAGCGCAGGACTGAGCTACAGCGTCACGGAGGAGAACGCCCTCGCTCAAATTTTCGCTGGCTATGGCGCAGCAGCGCTGCTTGCGGTGCTGCTTCTGGGTGCGTTAGGTTTATAATGCAACGCCGCATAAAAAGCTGAAGAGTACCATGGCTGAAGAGGTGGGCTACCGGAGCTTTGCGCTGGGCGTTGTGAGCACCCTTGCCGGGCTGCTCCTGCTCTATCAGGCGTATGCTGAGCAGGAGGAAGCCTTTATGCTCGCCTACTGGGCGCTCGGAATAGCTGCAATGGGTGCCGGTCTGTATCTGCTGCTCCTGACGCCCGGGGGGAGGAAGCAGAAGGATGTCGCCGAAACTCGGGAGCCGGGCCTCCCCGGGGAATGCCCCTCCTGCGGCGCTCCCGTAACCAGTGCCGGCAAGTTCTGCGGCTCCTGCGGCGCCCCGCTCACCGCAAGGGAGGTGGAGAATTGATTCTCTACCCGGTGTACAGGCTGTACGAGTGGCTCCTGGAGAGGCAGGTCAGGTCAAAGCCCGTGCCGGAGCATGTGGCGGTGATAATGGACGGCAACCGGCGCCTTGCCCGGAAGCTGGGCTCGCCGCCCTGGGTGGGCCACCGCCTCGGGGCGAGGAAGCTGGAGGAGTTCCTGGAGTGGTGCTCCCAGCTTGGGATAAAAACGGTTACCACCTACGCCTTCTCCACAGAGAACTTCTCCCGCCCTAAGCAGGAGGTGGAGAGGCTCTTCGACCTCTTTGAGGAGTACTTCTACAAGGTTGCCGAGGACGAGCGAATACACCGCAACAGGGTGAGGATTAAAGCAATAGGCAAGGTGGAGCGCTTCCCCGAGCGGGTGCGCAAAGCCATAGCGTACGCCGAGGAGAAGACGAAGCACCACGACAACCTCCTGCTAAACGTCGCAGTGGCATATGGCGGACGCCAGGAGATAGTGGACGCCTTTAGAAAGATGGCGGAGAAGATAGAGCGCGGGGAGCTAAAAAGCGGGGAGATAAGCGAGACCACAATTGCAAGGCACCTGTACACCAACGGCATGCCGGACCCGGACCTGATAATAAGAACCTCAGGCGAGGAGCGCATCTCCGGCTTCCTGCTGTGGCAGAGCGCATATGCGGAGCTCTACTTCTGCGAAACCTACTGGCCCAGCTTCAGGAAGATAGACTTTCTGCGCGCGCTGCGCACCTACCAGCAGAGGCAGCGCAGGTTCGGCAGGTAGCTCACCGCAGGCTGCGCTGGGCAAGGGAGCTGGCGGAGGCTATAACCTCAAAATGTCTGTCTCCAAAGTGCCACAGCTCACAGCCGTTTTGCATGGCTGCTGCGGCGATGAGGAGGTCAACGGTAGGTACACGCTTTCCGGAGCGGGCGAGTTTCCAGGCGAGTTCTGCCGCCGTCGCCGTCACCTCTCTGTCCAGCGGAAGCCAGGAAAGCGCAAAAAGGTCCTGCTTAAGCGTTTCATAATCGCGCCTCGTCTTAGCTCCACTGAGGAGTTCAACAATCACAGGAGCTACAACGGTAACCTCGTGCAGTTCCAGCGCCTGGATTATCTCCTTTTTTACCTTCTCTGAGCCCATGGGATGGTAAAATTCTATCCAGGCTGAGGTATCTACCAGCACCTTTAGCACTACCGCTCCTCCCTGATACGGCGCAGTTCCTCCTGGCTTAGCACCAGCTCCACCCTGCCAGCGTGCGCGGCGATCTTTCTAAGACGCATGCGGCGCACAAACTCGCGAAGCGCGATTTCTATAGCCTCCTTTTTCGTCTTAGCTCCACTGAGCCGTTGTGCCTCTTTTAAAAGCTGCTCGTCAATTACTAACGTGGTACGCGCCATCTGTATACACCATACTTCTATGCATATATTATGCATATAGAATATACATTAACATTGTAAAACTGCGCTCACAATCATCCCCTGGAAATCTCCAGCAGCAGCTCTGTGGAGATGAAGGGGACGGGCATGAAGGTTAGCACCAGCAGCAGAAGCGCTGCCAGGGCGAGGAGCTTTCTCCTTGTGTCTAAGGGGGTGACATCGTTCAGCGGTCCCGGATGCTCCAGCCTCGTGAGGAAGTACGCCACCACCGCCCAGAGTAGCCATCCGGGCCAGAGCACAAAGGCGAACAGGAGCAGCAGGAAGGTGAGGCGGTAAACCGCGCGGTAGCGCCTGGGAAAGAGTGCTCTGACCACATGTCCGCCGTCCAGCTGTCCCATGGGCAGCAGGTTGAGGGAGGTCACAAAAAGGCCTATCCAGCCCGCCATCGCAAGCGGATGGGCATCAAGGCTCGCTTCCCCCAGCTCGCCCAGCACCGCTCGAGCTATAGCCTGCATGGCGAGGGGCATAAAAAAGGTGAGCTCGTCCTTTGTCTCCTCAAGGGGTACGGGTGTTGAGTACATTAAACCGTAGGCTATGAAGGGCAGGGAGAGAAGAAAGCCCGCCAGAGGCCCCGAGATGCCAACCTCGAGCAGGGCGCGTCTGTCGGGGATGGGGGAGCGCATTGTTATAACCGCCCCCATGGTGCCAAAGGGGAAGATGTTGGGGGGCACGGGTATGAAGAAGGGCAGCGTAGCTGCAACCCTGCGCCGCTTCGCCGCCAGGTAGTGGCCGAGCTCATGCCCGCCCAGGATTATCATAAGCGATGCTGCGAAAAGCAGACTCTGCAGAATGTCGCCCCCCGCCCACCATATGTAGCCCGCGAGGGTTACAGTGACCAGGGTGGTTAAAAGCAGCAGCACGTGGGCCCACTCAGGAAGGGATATACTCCGCTTTGCCCCCTTTACAAGAGTGATGAAGTACCTGCCATCCTTCTCCCTGTATAGGGGATAGTAGCCAGTGTCTGCGATGCTGCGCAGCACAAGCTCAAAGCTGCGCTCGTGGGTAAACAGCGGCTCCACCTCGTAGCTCAGATTCCTTCCAGAATAGCGCGCCTTTATAATAAAACCCCTTGCAATTATTTCCTCGAAGCTGTCCTCGTTCGGGGCAGTGACACTCAATCTTCCACCTCTACGTAGCCCTCATCTGCATTTACCCTGAGCCTTGCGCCTTGGCGTATGCTCAGCACGTCTCCGCCGGGAGAGTCCACCAGGGGTATGTCCGAGATTATTGCACCTGCGGCGAGCATCTCGTCCGCCTCAACTGCGATTATGGCGAGGGGTGCGGTGCCCAGCTTCTTCATCTGGTATATCACATAGCTGCCCACCGTCGAACCCTTGGTGCGGGGGAGCACCAGCACTTTGCCGGCTATGCTCACTCCGGCCAGCTCGTGGCCGCGCTCAACCACCCTGCCCTGCTCTGGATCCACGCCGCCCAGAAAGGTGATGGGCTCCCGCGTTACCACCGCCTCTCCCTCTGCGTAGCCGCCCGTAATCCTCCTCACCCTTATCCTCACCTCAGGAACACCTCCAGGGCAAGCTCCTCCCTCCAGCTTCTCATACACTCGCAATCCAGACCATGCAGATGCTCAATCTCCTGCGTGGCGGAGAAGCTGCGTATGGCGCTTAGTATGCGGGAGTCGCACCTGCCGCAGTTGTGGGCCCCGCGCCTGTTTCCTGCCCCTGAGGGGGAGCAGACAACCGGTATCCCAACATGCTCCTTAACGCGCCTTACCACAGCCACCACACTCCACAGCCAGGGGGGGCGGTACTCCCTCTTCTTAAACAGCTCCTCCACCAGCGTGCCCCGCTGCACATTAACGGGGTTGAAGCTCAGCCTGTCCACGCCCAGGCGCGCCGCCTTTGTGCCGCTCCTCACCGCATCTTCGACCGCCTCCGCCTCGGTGAGAAAGGGCGGCTTTATGAGCAGGTAGGCCTTAACCCGAGCGCCCGCGCCCCTGCAGAGCCTGAGGGCACGGCGAAATTCTTTAAGGGTGAAGCCCTTGTTTATGCACACCTCGCGCACATAGTCGCTGGTGCTCTCAAGCCCAATGCCAACCTCCAGCTCGGGCTCCAGGAGAGAGGTCGCCTCCTCCAGCACCTCCCGCGAGATGTACTCGGGGCGGGACTCCACCTGCAGGCGCTCGACACCAAGGGTGTTTACAATGCGATAGATCTCGCGCCTTGTCTCTGGGGCAATCTCGTCAGAGTCGAAAAAGCTGCCCGAGTTGAACACCTTGAGGTAGGCCACATCCCCGAGCCTTGCCACGCCCTCTTTGAACTGCCGCAGCACCTCCGCCTGGCTGACCCCCCGCGAGGAGTCGTACACGTAGCCGCACATGGTGCAGCCTCCGCGAAGCGCCCAGGCGCAGCCCCGCGTGGAGAGCACAATAACGCCAGCGGGAACGCTCCTGCCGTGGAGAAAGTCCCTCTCGCGCCACGCCGCGAATTTTCCATGGGAGCGGAGCTCAGATAGGGCGCGCCGCCTTATGCTCCTGACAACACCCTGAAGCTGCATCACAACATCGGGAGGAGCTAACGTTTCAATCCCTTTTCGTTCTGCTATAGTCCCCAACCTGAATATATACTCCCCTATTTTGTGGTTTGACAATTTTCTTGCATGTTTAAAAGGTTCGCATACTCTTTAAGTTTAATGGCTATCCTTTTCTTCGTCTCAGAATCAATATTTTTCAGGTCTTTTAGCGCTCTTTTTGTTACTACAATTTTATACATCAAAAACTTCCTCAAAAGACTTCATTCTGCCGCTTCTGTAGTCTTCCCTTGCCTCTTCTATTGAGCGCAGGTACTCATCGCTTGAGAGTGCCAGAATATCTTCTATTAAATCTTTCAACTACTTAAAAAATTTCGGCTGTTGCTATTTCTTTTTTAATAATTCCCCTATTTCGCTCACTATCAATTCACCATCTCCTTCCCCTTCGCCTCCTCCAGCTCCCTCTCCACCAGGCGGAGCAGCTCCTGCACCCGCTCCTGCGTTTTTGCTTCAATGCTCGCCCTTATAAGCGGAGAGGTGTTGCTCGGCCTAAGGAGAGCCCAGCCGTCCTCAAACACTATGCGCGCGCCGTCGGTGAGGTCGAGCCTGTAGCCCTTCTCCTTAAGGCTCTGAATAATCCCCTCCATCACCTTGAACTTGATGCGATCGTCGCAGGGAAAGTTTTTATGGAGCTTCGGGTAGCCTGGTATCTCATCCGCAAGCGTGGAGAGGCTTTCCTCCCGCTGAGAAAGAATCGAGGCCAGCTTCAGGCTTATGAGTATGGGGTCGTCGAAGGGGTAGAAGTCGGGATAGAAGTAGTGGGCACTCGTCTCCATGGCGAAGACAGCGTTGTAGCGCTTTATCGCCTCGCACACAAACACGTCGCCCACGCGCACACGCTTCACCTCTCCCCCGTGCCTTGAAAGCTCCTCCTCAACTATGCTGGAGCACTCCACATTTGCTACTACCACGCCTTTGCCCTTCTCCTTCAGAATTTCGCGGGCTATTATTATCCCCACCTTCTCTGTCTGCACCACCCGCCCGAGGTCGTCCACGAAAACCACGCGGTCTGCGTCGCCATCATAGCCAGCGCCGAAGGCTGCGCCTGTGGCTGAGACGGTTTTTGCCAGGTCAGCCAGGCTCTCCGGCGTGGGTTCGCTCTCCCTCCCGGGGAAGGTGCCGTCCGGCTGAGCGTTCAGCGTCGTAACCCTCGCCCCAGCCTTTCTGAACACGTAGGGCGCCACCACGCATGAGGCGCCGTTTCCCAGGTCCAGCACGACCTTTAGTCCGCGCTCAAGGCTAAGCCTCTCCAGCAGATAGTCCTCATACTCGCGCAGCACCTGCTTAGGGTTGAGCTCCACAATCTCTCCCACGTCGCTCCACCTCGCAAGCTTCAGCTTATCGCTGAAGAATAGCTCCTTAACCTCGAGGTTTTCCCCGGTGTAGCCCGTACCATCCCTCCGGCGGAAGCGAACGCCGTTATACTGGGGAGGGTTGTGCGACGCAGTTACGTAGGCGCCAGCATCGTATTCGCCGCTCGCTATGGCGAAGTTGGCCACAGGTATGGGAAGCATCCCCGCCAGGTGCACCTCTACGCCCGTCGAGGCAAGGCCGGCGCAGAAGGCGCGCTCAAATATCTCGCTCGTCGTTCGCGTATCTCGAGCCACCAGCACCTTTCCCTCGCCAACATAGGTGCCGAAGGCCATGCCTATCCGCGCCGCCGTTTCTGCAGTTACCTCCACGTTAAAAATCCCGCGAACGTCGTAGGCGCGGAAGATGTGCTCCATACTAAGCGATCCCCTCCTTTGCCATTATGCCCCTCGCAGCCAGCACACCCGTGGCGGAGGCTATGACTATGCCCCGGGAAACACCTACACCGTCGCCCGCGACGAAGAGGTTGGGAATGCTGGTCTCCATGCTCCTGCCCACCTCCACGCGCATGGCGTAGTACTTTATCTCGGGTGCGTAGAGCAGTGTGGAGTCGCTCGCCACGCCGGGGATTACCTTATCCAGGCGCTCCAGACCCTCCAGGATGTTGGTCACGATGCGGTGGGGCATCACCATTGCTATGTCGCCCGGCGTAACTGCGCGCAGCGTCGGCCTCACCAGGCCGGAGTCTATGCGCTTCCAGGTGGAGCGCCTCCCTCTGCGCAGGTCCCCAAGGCGCTGGATGAGCGGATTCCCCCCGCCCAGCGTGGTGGCGGTCTTGGCAATGCTCTCCCCGTACTCGGTGGTGTTCTCAACAGGCTCTGTGAGCTCTATTCGCGTGAGAAAGGCGAAGTTGGTATTGTTGCTCTGCTTATCCCTGAGCGAGTGCCCGTTTACCCCCACGTAGCCCTTGTAGCTCTCCTTCACCATAAATCCGCGGTGATTTACACAGAAGGTACGAACAAAGTCGTCGTAGGTTTTTGTTATTATATGGAACTTGGGGTCGCGGTTTATCCTGCACACGGGCTCCATTATTACCGCGGGCACCTCCACGCGCACACCCACATCGATAGGCCCGTGGCGTATTTTCAGCCCGAGCTTCTGCGCCTGCTTCACCATCCAGGGTGCACCGCTCCTGCCGGGAGCGGCTACCACGTACCTTGCCCTGAGCCTCTCCCCCGTGGAGAGCTTCAGCTCAAGCCTGGGGGTTATCTCCTCAACCCGCGTCTGAAGCAGAAATTTAACCCCCCTGCTGCGCAGATGCTCTGCGATGCTCTTCACAACCTCGGGCGTGTGGTCGCTGCCTATGTGCCTCTGGGGTATCTGCACAAACTCTATGCCTGCGCTCGCCGCCTTGCGCGAGAGCTCCTCCTCCTCTTCGCTTGTCGCCTCGTAGAGCTTTTCCGGTGTGCCGTGCTTAACGTATATGCCGTCAACATAGCGGATTAGCTCCCATGCCTCCCTCTCAGAGAGGAATTCGTACAGGTTACCTCCTATGTCCGGGCGCAGATTTAGAGTTCCGTCGCTAAGCCCGCCGGCACCACCAACACCGCTCATCACATTGCATGGCTTGCAGTTCACACACACACCCGTCTTCTCCATCGGGCAGATGCGCCTGTCCACATCCTTCCCCATGTCGATGACAACTACCCTGAGGCTGCTCCTCTCTGCGAGCTCATACGCTGCAAAGAGTCCTGCCGGACCAGCGCCGATTATCGCTACGTCGCACTCCATGAAACCACCGGGCGAGCACACTATGGACGAATTCCTATTTTAATGTTACGCTTCTCGATATTTGAGTGGGGTGTGCTTTATGGCGGATTCGGTTCTGTTCGCACTGTATGTGATTACCGCCGTCCTGCTGTTGCTGAACGCCTGCCATTACATGAAAGTCAGGTCACTGGAAAGGCAGATCTCGAGTCTGCGCAGGGAAAGCGAGCAGCTCAAACAACAGCTGCTCAAGCTCAGGCGGATGCTCAGCGCCTCATGAGCAACTCGCCAATCTGCTTTTTCACCTCCGCTATATCGCGGCTGAAGCCGAAGTAGTCAGAGAACTTCTCTGTCGTGGTAAGCATCTTTGTCCTCCCTGCGGGAGAAGCGGAGACGAAGCCCTTCGCAACCAGCTCCTTAACATGGGCATACGCGGCGCTTCCCCTCGCCTTCACCACCTCTGCCTGGGTAACCGGCTGCCGCAGCGCTATGAGAGAGAGTGTCTTGAGCACCTCCTGTGCCACCGCCGGCTTTACCAGCTCGATTAGCAGGCCTGAAAGCGCCTCCCTGGCCTGCATCAGGTAGTAATCCCCTCCTATACTGCGGATCTCAAGGGCGCTGTCCCGGGCTGCATAGTCTCTTCTCAGCTCCTCAATGAGGGCGCGAACCTCGTCTGGAGTCCTTCCGGTAAGTTCAGCCAGCTTATCCACTGAAACGGGGTCTGAGGAAACAAAAAGCGCCGCCTCGATTACCTGCTTCGCATGCAAGGCGCTACTTCACCTCAATGAGCTCCTCGGAGTAACCGTGCTTTATCAGAAACTCCTTCACGCGCTGCCTGTGGTCTCCCTGCAGCTCTATCCTGCCGTCTTTGACGGTGCCCCCGCAGGCAAGCTCACCCTTGAGCTTCTTTGCCAGATCGGCGATGTTTATGGACTTCTCGCTTATCCCCTCTACCACCGTCATCGACTTGCCGAACTTGCGCTTGGCTAAGGATATGGTGATTTTCTGGGTTTCCCTCGCAATCTCTTCACAGATGCACAGGTCCTCTGGCAAGCCACAAACAGAGCAGATCTCCATTCCTTATCTATCCCTTCCTTTCGGTTTTTTGGGCATCATATTTTTGGCCGAAGGGGTTTATAAATTTATCCCCATTGGTCTGAGCAGCTGCCTCTGCACCTCTCTTCTGAGCAGTGCCTCATCTCCATTTGTTCTGTGGACTATCTCCACCAGGGTCTGGATGCAGCGCAGTGCTCTGCTCCTGGCATGCCGCATCGCCTCCTCAACTGCGCTCCAGTCGCCCTCCCTTGCCTTCTCATACGCCCCCCTAACCTCCGGGAAGAGCTCCCTCCTGAATCCCGTCAGGGAGGCGACGTAGAAGGCAAGGGAGGCGATATTCCTGCGCCTGACTATTTCGGACAGCGTCCCTCTCCTGTGGGTGTCTGCAAGCAAATCTTTAAGCCCGCGCGCAAGCTTCTCAAGAAAAGGTGAATCCGCCATCTGGTTCCACAGTTCCTCAGGAAACTCCTCCTCAAGCGCCTCCCCGAGCTCGTGGGCCACCAGCGTGTAGCTCTCCTCTCTTGCTATGTGCTCTATCCTGGGGGCAAGCTCTTCGCCACCGCGTCTCAGCTCCTCCTCTGTCAGACCGTAGCAGGCAAAGGCCTCCCGGAGCGCCTGTCCGGCTCCGCCAAAGCGAATCTCCTCCACCCTGTCCCAGAGGTACTCCCTGAAAACCTGCATCCGCAGATATATCCTCCTGCCCTGTAGCATTGCCGGCGCAGCCAGGAGGTCCCTCACGCACTCCCTCTCAACCACATATACACGGAATCCGCCGAGTTTGCGCTTCTCCTTAAGCCTGCCCAGAAAGAAGCTCGGCTTCATTCCAGTCGCGTACCCGGCGCCGTAGCACAGGTGTGCGGGAAGGTGCTCCTCAACGCTCTCAACGTCGTAGGCGTCTATCCGCCTGCCGTCTATCTGCAGCGGACGTATGCTCTCTTTCCTGAGCTCCTGCCACAGTCTCTCCTTTTTGCCTATCCACTCCATCAGCTCAGCGGAGTGGATGCTGTCCCATGGGTTGAGAGAGTGCTCAAATCTGTACAGGCTGCGAAGGCGCATCAGAAGACCGCAGATGGAGTAGATCCCCCAGAAGTGGGCATTGCTTATCTCGCAGTTAAGCTTAACCTGCTCCTCAATCCCGCCGGTTCTGCGCATTACCACAATACCCTGCATAATTAACAATGGTAACGTTGTTACCGGGCAAGGACAGCGGCAAGGCCTGCAAGGGCGCCCAGAAGTACCGCACCCAGGAAGCGCACCCCGGGACTCCTGCATCTGGAAATAGCCACGCGTGCAGCGCCGAGAGCTCCTCCTGCCATTGCAAGTACGCATGCTGCTGCAGCAGCATCTGCCTCAAGACGCCCCAGCTCCACGAGCGACGCCAGCGAGGCAAGCGACGCAGGTGCCGATGCCCATCCCCCAAGGAAGGCGACCGGATACAGGGCAGGGGAGTTCGGACCAAGATATCCCGCCACAGCCACCACCACAGAGAAAAGCAGCGCAAAGCGCAGACTTGGAAGAATGGCGAAGGGGGACCTCAGGGACAGCTCCACCCTATCCTCCCCCTCCCGTCTGACAAGCAGAAGTGCGCTCACCGCCGTGGCAGCCCCCATGACCAGGGCAGGTAGCCACAGCTGTTTCAGCAGCGTCACACTCAGAATGCCCACCAGCAAAAGATTGCGGAGCACCCAGGTGGAGTTTGCCAGGAGCATTCCTCGCAGCATGTTGCGGACAGCTTCTTCCTGCTTTGCCGCTTCTGCGGACAGAACCCCGGCGGTAGCTCTCAGACTTACAATCCCCCCCAGCGCTCCGCTAACATCAGAGCCCAGCTCCCCACCCAAAAAGCGGAGCACAAGAAAACCCGCAAAACCGGTGGTGGAGACTACTATAACAGCAAGCAGCAGCATCCTGGGATTTACAACACCCAGGGGGTCCACCGGGTAGTCGGGTGCAACAGGATAAAGCACAAAGGCGATGAGGCCGAACTCCATGGCGGAGCGCATCTCCTCGTGACCCAGCGCCTCTGACAGTATGGTGGTGTACTTCTTGAAGACCAGGATGCTCGTGACAAGTATGCTCGCTGTAATTGCCTCAATGTACTGTCCCAGGCCAACAATGACGCCTATGAGGTATGCCAGAAAGAAGGCGACGGGTGTGGTGATACCTATGTCGAAGGTTCTGAAGTTCTTTATTACGCCGAGAAGCAGCACCAGAAGCACAAGGCCGAGCATGGATACGATGAGAATCCAGGGAATTGACGCCACGCTTGCAAGATATACACTCAGCGTGCCTGTTATGGATGCGAGCATGAAGGTGCGTGTTCCCGCGATGACCTGCACCTTGAGTTCACGCTCAACCCCCAGGAGGCCGCCGGCAAGGGCGGAGATGAGCAGCATTTTTATAAATTCTGTGTCAACCATCAAATTAAGCTATGAAAAGCAAAGTATATAAAGGTTCGATACCTTTTATATACCTGTCTGAAACTTCCGGTGGGGAAGAGATGATTTCAAAGCGGAACCTGATAAGAAGGCTGGAGAATATCGCAGTGCTGGAGGATGAGGGGGTAACACTGATAACCCGCTCACTGATTAAGCTGATTAACAGGAGCACACTCCCGGAGGACAGAAAGAAGCGCATACTGGAGATAGCTGAGATAATAAGGAGGGAGTCGGAGGGGCACAGGAAGGTGATACTGAGCACAATAGGCAGAATCAAGATGGAGGCACGGGATGAGTTCTAATGACGTAATCCTGGGCGTGCTTAAAAATCTGGCAGAGATAGAGAAGAACGCCCGGGATGTGTATGAGGAGCTGTACGGAGAGCTGGAAGATGAGGGGCTGAAGGGGCTAATAGGTGAGCTTATAAAGTCTGAGGAGCGCCATCGCAGGCTGGTTGAGGAAGCAATGAAGCTGGTGGAGGACACTTCACAGGAGTAATTCACCGCTCCGGTTCAGAAGCGCGCAGCAGTTTCTCCAGAACTCTGCGCCTCACCCTCCGGATTGGCCTCAGACCGTACATCTCCCTTATTGCATTGACGCCCTCTGCCGGCATGGCATACCCTGTGCTCTGAATGCGCCTGACTGCAGCCTTATAGCTTTCAGGAAGCTCTCTGTAGCGGCGGGACTGCATCATCAGCCCGTATATGTCAACGCCCTCCGGACAGGCCTCAACGCACTTCCAGCATCCTGCACAGGTAAACCTGTCACTGCGCTCAAGCACACTCGCCCCCGTGGCGAGTCCCTGCCTGGCCGCTATGCACACGCGCACACAGGCGCCGCAGCGGGTGCATTCACCCAAGCTCAACCCCCCTTATCTCCAGGCCGAGCTCCCTCCCGTGCATGCCAAAAGCCAGGCCCAGGAGCTGGGGCAGGAAGAGCACGGGAAGCTGCGCTTCCCTTCTCACAGCAGCAATCCTGTCCCGGTGTCTGTCGAATAGGTAGGCACAGTTGCCACAGGCCACCACCATGGCCCGGGCACCGGCTTCCCTGGCGGAGAGGAGCTTGTCGGCGCCCGAGGAGATGCCCATGCTCTCAGAGGTGATGAGAAGTGCGGAGCCACAGCACTCGTACTCCAGGGGATAGCGCACCGCCTCTGCCCCTGTCAGCTCCACCATCTCCCGCATGGCTGAGGGTCTGACCGGATCGTCGAAGCGTGCTATCTCGCGGGGACGGAAGACGTTGCACGGGTGCTGCAGTGCCACTTTTAAGTTGAGAGGTGAGCGTATCTCCCTCTCAACCCTTTCCCTCTGCTGTGTGAGCACCTCCAGCAGGTGGCTCACCCCAGCTCTGCCAGAAACGCTGAGGTCCAGCTCCGCCAGGCGGGAGTTCACCCTCTCCCTGAGAGCCTCGTCGCGGAGCATCAGCAGTGCCCTCTTGAAAACGCCGGTGCATGTGCCGCAGAGGGTTACGATATCCATTTCCCGCCTTTCGGCCAGGGCAAGGTTGTAGCTTGCCAGGTAAATCCAGGTATCACCCACAGAGGGCATGAAGGTGGAGGAGCAGCAGGTGAACTCGTGGAAGTCCCTTAGCTTTATTCCGAGCCTGGAAAGCACCGCCTTCGCGGCAATCTCATAGTCAGGAAAGCGGTTGTACACCATGCACCCGAGATAGAGAAGCCGCTCCATTTCAATAATACCCGCGATGATTAACGTTTATCCTGAGAATATGGGAAAGCGCTGGCTCTGGGAAAGGAAGAAGGACTACTACTACAGGAAGGCAAAGAGGGAGCACTACCGCTCCCGTGCGGCGTACAAGCTAAAACAGCTCAACAGACGCTTCAGGATTCTGAAGCCCGGCTTTCGCGTGCTTGAGCTGGGATGTGCCCCCGGCGGCTGGAGCCAGGTTGCGAGGGAAATTGTGGGCAGCTCTGGCTTCGTCATCGGCGTTGACCTGCACAGCGTCGAGCCTCTGGGCTATGAGAACGTGGTCTTTATTAAGGGCGACTTCACCGACGGGGAGGTGAGACAGAGGCTCAGGGAGCTCGTACCGGAGTGCGATGCGGTGATAAGCGACGCCTCGCCTGAGATAAGCGGTGTTTGGAGCGTTGACCACGCGAGGAGCGTTGAGCTGTGTGAGAAGGCGCTGAGCATAGCCGAAGAGCATCTTGTTCCCGGAGGTGCACTGCTGCTGAAGGTCTTCCAGGGGGAACTCCTGCAGGGACTCGTCGAAAAAGTTAGGCGGAGTTTCGCGTACGTGAAGCTAACAAAGCCGAAGGCAAGCCGCAGCGGGAGCGCTGAGGTTTATCTGATAGCGAAGGGTTTCTCACCGTTGAAGAAGGGTAATGTGTATCCTGCCAAAGTGGTGGGGAGAACGGGGCGCGGGGACGGAGTCGCCTACATAAAAGGGATGAAGGTCTTTGTAAAAGGTGCCGGGGAAGGGGGCGAGCTGAAGGTGAGGATTACCTCCCTGAAGCAGGGGTTCGCAGAGGCGGAGGTCTGCTAAAGCTTCATAAGTAAGGCGCAACAAAGTATCCCCATGCACCGTGTGCTGCCCCTTCTGATGCTGCTGTTCCTGCTTCTGCCTGAGCTGGAGGCGTCGTGTCCCGAGAAGGTGTACTATCTGACCCCGGGAGGAGAAACTGAGCTGGTTACCCTTTCCGCCATCGACCTGAATGCGGGGGCAGAGGGTGTGCAGAGCAGCCTGAGCGCGGCTCCGCTGCAGTACATTAGAGGCACCGTCGGCTGGCGGTTTGAAGAGCTCGCTTCAGGTACCGTTGAGGTCGCACTCACAGGAGACTGGAGCGATGGCGAGCTGGCACAGCTATACACCGGGAGGGCAATCCCGGGGCAGAGTGTAATCTCCGAGTTCGGCTTCTTCGCACCAGAGCGTGCGGGGAGCTACACGCTGAAGACTGTTTTCAGCTTCAGGGAGGGTTGTGCCACTGCATACGCTTTGTCACGGCTGGTGGTGAGCAATGCCTCACCTGCGGTGCATGTGGAGATACTCAGCCCTTCCAGGGGAAAGGTCTTCGGCAGGGGCGAACCCGTGGAGATAAGAGCCCTGCACACTCCAGGCGCAGAGGTGGCGCTCTACATAAACGACACCCTGATGGGAAGAACCCTGCCCTACATCTGGGATACCTCCGGTCTGCCACCCGGGAGGTACTCTATAGGAGTTAACATCAGCCTCGCAAACAGCAGCGCCGCTGCACAGGTGGAGGTGGAGCTGGTGAACGGCTCGCCATCAATACCAGGGCAGCTGGTGATTAATCTGCCTGAAAGTGTCCGGGGGGTGGAGAGGTATGCAGACGGAATTGTTGCGGTGTCGGAGGGGAAGCTATACCTGCTATCACCATCGGGAGAGATGATAGCAGAGCTGAAAACCGCCGCACCTTCTCTGATTGCGGCGGGCGACAGCGGCTTTGCCCTGGCTCAGGGCAGGCTGCTGAGTTTCTACAGGGGAACCCAGCAGCTCTGGAACGTTACCCTGCCTGCTGAGGCACAGCTCATCGCTTCATCATCAGATAAAATTGCCGTGCTCGCTGGGGGTGAGGTTTACCTTTTCAACACCACCGGCGCACTGCTGTGGAGCAAGCAGTCCGGAATCTCATCCGCACTGCTGGATATGTCGGAAGCCGGTATAGCGGTGGCAGGGCGCTCTGGAGTGCAGCTGCTCTCCTACAACGGAAGCCTTCTCTGGAACCTCACTCTGGAAGCGCCGCCCGCGGACATGGCCATTAACAGCAGGCTGCTCCTCCTGCTGATTGACAACGAGCTACGCGCCTTTTCCGGGGGCAGGCTTCTCTGGAACAGGACCCTCAGGCACAACGCAAGCATGGTGGAGGCCTCTGATAAATACCTGGCCGTGGCCTCGCCGGAGGATGTGGTCCTCTACACAGCGCAGAGTGGTGAGCCCCTGTGGGTGCTAAGCCCCCCCGGTGGGGTGCACCACATCGCCATGGCACGGGATGGGGCAGCACTCCTGGTGCTTTCAGGAAAGGAGGTCATCAGCATACCCCTCCTGCGTGAGAAACCGCTGAAGCCGTGGAAGGCCCTGGCGGGTGTGCTTGTGGCAGGAGTGCTGGTAATTGTGGCTGTGCTTCTGAGGCGCACACGGGATGCCAAGTCCCGGGTAGAGAGGGCCTCAGAGCTCAGGGTGAAAGTCACGAGCACTGAGGGTGCGCCCCTCGGGGGAGCGGTGGTTGAGGCAGGTGATAGAAAGGCCGTCACCGACAGCTCGGGAGAGGCACATCTGCGTGTCACTGGCAGGAGGAGTCTGAGGATTGAGAAGGAGGGATTTGTCCCCGCGGAGGTGGTGATTCATCCAGGGCAGGAGGAGCTGGCGGTTGAACTAACACCGGAGCGCACACTTACACCCGGGGTCGAGGAACGCCTGGAGGAGCTGCGCAGAAGGGTGGATGAAGCCCACCGGCGCATCTCAGGGTACGACCCATGTCTTCCCGGTTTTTTCAGAGGGGCTGCTCACCAGATTATAGACGGTGCAGCAGCTCTTGCCAGAAACCCCCGGCCGGGAAGCGGCGCCGTTGATGCTGCAGAGTACACTGTATCTCTGCTCTGCGAGGCGATGCAGGACTGGAAGAATGTCGCCCTCTACAGGTCGCAGCTGCGCGATGCAGGCGGCTGTGAAGCCCCGCCCTTCGATTACACGGCAGCCGCGGAGCTGCTCGGAGCCGAGAACCCGTGGGGCAGGGTAAAGGAAAAGCTCGGGAAGGTGGACAGAAGGCTTACCGCCATGGTGGGTGAGGTATCTGTGCACCCGCCAGCCTCCCTGTGGAAGGTCGCCCGACTGCTTGTGGAGAGGGCCGAGGAGGCTGCGGAAGGTGAGGCAGCAGCCCTCTGCGCCTACGCTGCATACCTGCTGGAGTGCACCATTGAGATGCTGGAGAGGGAGGAGCTCCTCATGAGGCTGAGGAGGACGCTGCTATAGTTCGGTCTTCCCGCCCAGCACCACATCCCCCTCGGCCAGGATTTCAGAGTCTCGCATCCAGCGAAGCATGCCCAGAGTAACCCTGGCCACAAACCACAGAAAGGCGGCGGTTAGGAGTCCAAGGTAGGCGGTGAAACTTCTCTCTATACCCCGCTTTGCCATGGACAGCTCCTCCACCCGCGATGCCACAAGCTGTGCCTCCTCAACCTCACCGGCCTTCTCCAGCTCACCAATCGCCTCCTCCGCCAGGGATATCGCCCTCTCGTACCGGCTCACCACCTCCTCATAGTGGAAGGGGTTGAGCACAAAGGAGGCTTCCTTCAAATTCAGTGTCAGCATTTTTGCCTGCGAAACCTCCTCCTCGGAACGCCTGAGAAGCTCTGCCGCCTTTCTGAGCGCATCATAGTAGGCCCTCTCCAGCTGCTCCTGTTTTGATGAGTAACTCTCCGCCTTTTGCGCATCTCCGAGAAGGGAGTACAGTGTGCTCAGTCTCCTGCTGTCCAGAGCAGCGCTCCTGTAGTCCCTCTCCTCCTTCAGACGCTCCTCCAGGGCTGCAACCACCGCACCTGCCTGCTGCTCCCAAACTGCCTCCAGCGCCTCAACCGCCGGAATGGCCAGACTTCTGAGCTCTCCATCCTGGAGGGAGGCCGCACCTGTTTTCGCCCTGCTGAGACTGCTCCTGGTAAGCAGGAGAACATCCACCTTCTCCTCCAGTGGCTGCTCCTCGAGCCCGGAGAAGCTCTCAACAAAGGCCACAACACCGCTGTACACCGCCATGACCATGGCTATCTCCCTGAGCTCCGTCACCTCCTTTGAGGCGGATATGAGCTGCCGGAGACTGGCGAGCACCTGCGTGTACTCCGGCTCCTCCAGAGTTTGCAGCCTGCGCTCCGCATCCTCAAGACCTGGAAAGTAAACAGTGGCGCTGGCCTCCAGACGCAGGCTGCCCGCATACCTGCCTTTCAGCACGAACACCCAGCTCTTTTTTCCAAGGCTTGCATCAGGAGGCAGTGCCAGGGAGAAGTTCAGGGGGATGCTCCCGCCCGGGGGGACGTAGTCAGCGCCTGACACAGATATCCAGCCTTCCTCTCCCTCCTCAAGAATCACCTCAAGCCCCTCTATGGGAGTATAGCCGCCGGTCTCGTTCACGCTTATGCTCCTGGTGGAGGTGTCCCTGCCGGCCTCAAAGGTAATCTTCCCGAAGTCCAGGGCAGTGGTGGATACTGCCATCACGGGCTCCGGGATGGTGTAGTTCGCACTCTGCAGCTGCGCCACATCCACATCGGACGGCTTCACAAAACGGGGTACAACGCTGTAATCCCCGGGTTTCAGGTTTCTCTCCGGCACCCTCACCGCCACAGACAGCCGCCTGGAGCCACCGGCGGGCACCTCACCAAGCAGCGGCGTGTAGTTCAGCTCCGCAGGACCGGTAATGGAGAGATAAACCGATATGTTTTCAGCCGCCGCATAGCCGAAAACCTCCCTCACAGTGAGGGTGCGCTCAAAGCTCTGCCCGGCGCGCAGCCTGCCCCAGTCTGCCAGGTCCCAGACTGCGGACAGCGTGGGCGGTGGATGCTCCACATTTACACTTATATAAAACTGGTTGAGAAGCAGATAGCTGCCTCCTCCGCCCACGTAGGTGTAGTTTCCAGTGACGGTGAGCTCCGCATCGTAGCTGCCCTCCGCCATCGAAGACGGAGCCATAAAGGTGATTCTGACGTAGGCAGAATCTTCCGGCTCCACCCGCACATAGCTCTTCTCCAGGGAGACTGTGACTCCCCTCTGTGCTGCCTCTCCGTCAAGCTCTGCCTTCAGGTCGGACACAAGGGCGGCGCTTTGATTGTTAAAGTTGTACAGCATAAGTGTGAGATTTACCTCGAACCTGTCCACCTGGTCTCTGGGAGCGTTGAAATAGAAGTCCACGTCGGTGTAGATAAACCCCGCCTCTACCTGCGCCGCCGCGGGAGGAAGCAGCACCAGTGGCAGGAGAAGCACGGCATACCAGCGCATTTCAGTCACCCACCAGCTCATTGCCCAGGCTGCAGTCGTAGCTGTCCTTTTCCCAGCTCAAAATTCTGCTCTGAATGTACACCGCCAGCGACGTAAGTACTGCGGATAGGACACCGAACAGAAGAAGAATTCTGTTGCGGGTAACGCTGTAGATCTCCCTGGCTCTGGAGAGGCTCTCTTCCACCTGTATCAGCTTCTCCTTTTCGCTGTGGAGTGCGTAAATCTCCTGCGCCCTCCTGAGCTCCGCAATCGCGTCCCTGGCAAGACCGTAGGCGTCTATGAAACCGGGAAAAGATGTGGAAAGCCCTTCCGCAATTCTGAGCCCTGAAACAGCCGAATCCAGGTAGCGAGAGGCTTTCTCCATGTCGGAGGTGTACCTCTCCTCCAGGTTCTGTCTCCTTACCGCAAGGTTCTTCGCCTGAAGCGCATCTGCGGCTCCGTAGCTGAGAATGGCAAGCTCCAGCAGCTCCAGTCTCTCCCGCGTGCTTTTCGCCTCCTCCGCACGTCTTTCGAAGAACATGCCACTGGCCAAAAGAAGACTTCTCCTGCCCTGCTCAGCCGCAAAAACAGCATCCCCCGCCACTGGCCCAAGCTCGGCGGCAAGTGACTCCATTTCCAGTATTATCTCCTCCGCCTCAATCGCCCTCTCCACCCCCTCCCTGTGCTTTTCCGTCTCTGAAGAGCTCAGCAGAACAAATGATGCATCCATGGTTTTGAGGTACTCAAGCGTCCTGGAAGCAAAGTTCGTGAGTGCAGTGCTGCACACAGCGCGCTCCCTGGAGTAGAGGAGCAGGAGCACATCCTGCTTTACCTGCACAAACTCCGAATGTGAGGCGAACAGAGGGGAGGTAAAGCCCCGGAGCTCTGTGAGTACTGAAGTACAGTCCTGAGCCTCTGCCGCAGGGAGCAGCAGAAGCGCTGAGAAGAGGAGCAGAAGCCCGCGGCTCATGCAGTAATGTTTTATATTGACCTTGGTAATTAAATATAAAAGCCTGGTCTCTGAGGTCCGGTGGAATGCCATACCTGTTTGTGGGCGTTGGACAGTGCGGTGGAGCGATAATCGATGCTGCTTTTTACGATGAAGTGATGTTCAGGATAGCTGTGCCGGTGGCGATTAATTCTGCGACCCTCGACCTGCAGACTCTGAAGAACCTGGGGAGAGAGCACTGGGTTGGAATGTCCAGGGACAGGGGATTTATACCGGGAACAATGACGGGATTTGAGCACTTTGTGAGCGGTGGCTACGGGAAGAACCGCAGTAAGGCGGAGGAGGATGCCCTGCGCTTCAGGGACAATCTGAGGGAGATAATTGCAGATAGGGTAAAGGTGGATGAGAGCTCCGGTATAGGCGTGCCGGTTGCCTTTGTGGCCTTTGCCCTGGGCGGAGGCACTGGCAGCGGAGCAGGGCCCGTGGTGGCAGGGGTTCTCAGGGAAATGGGCATCCCGGTTATTGCCATAGTTGTCCTTCCCGCGACCCACGAAGGCGGACTCACAGCGAAAAATGCCGTTGAGAGTCTGAATGTGCTGATAGAGCATGTGGACTCGGTTATCCTGGTGGACAATCAGAGACTTGCGTATGCGGAGAGTGCCGAGAGCCTGTTCCAGAGGTACAACGAGTATGTGGCCAGAAGCATCCGGGACATACTCATAGGCACCGTGATAGAGCGCGTAGACCCGTCGCAGTACGAGGGCTATGCCCCTGTGATAGACCTGAAGGACATGATAGCGGCCACCAGCTTCTCCTTCGGGAAGCGCACCCGCCCGGGTTTCGCTGCCCTGGGAAGAGCCTCGGAGAGGACCAGGAACTTCCTGCACTACATCTTCCCCTTCGGAGGATACCGCGAGATAGATGTGATTTCCCTGCTGTACAGGAGCTTTATGAAGCTCACTGTGGCGGAGCTGAGACCGGAACACGCGGAGAAGAACCTCGTGCTGCTCCGCATCCCGCCGGTGTACCTCACAAAGCGCGGAAGAATCAACACCAGCATGGCAAAGCAGGTGATGGAGGAGCACTCCCGCCTGGGTGAGACCCACTTCGGCGTGGCCCTGACGAAGCGCAACCTGGCCACGGCCACGGTTCTGCTAACCTACCGCCCGAATCAGATATCCAGGCTCAGGACGCTGAGCCAGCTGGCGAGCCAGTACAAGGACATCTCCCTCAGGGTCCTGGAGGAGTACGAGAAGGACTTCCTGGAAAGCGAGGCGGGTGTATGAACGAGTATGTGGTAACTGCTCTGGTGGTGCTCGGAACACTGGCAGCAGGCCTGGTCCTGCTGCTGAGCTTCGGGATAACCTTTGTGTCCTACGTGGCCGTGGGTTTGATTGTGAGCGTACTGCTGCTGAGCCTGGTGTATACATGGTGGAAGAGCAAAACAGACAGGACTGTGACGCTTCTGAAGGTTGAGATTCTGAACAGGATAAAAAGCACCGTGGAGTCCCTGGAGGAGAACCTCAGGACCGCCTCCACGACGGTGGACGTGGAACCCTTCCTCAAGGAGCTTGCAAGAATAAAGAGGGGGCTCATATCCAGGGGGCTCTTCAGCAGAGACTTCGAGATAAATGAGGGGAAAATAGACAGGATGACCCTCACCGCAATAGAAGTGGAAAGCCGCAAGGTGGAGCAGCAGCTGCGCAGCCTGGAGTCGCTGGTGGTGGCAGGCTACGGCGAGGCGGTTGCACGGCGTCTGCGGGAGCTTGTGAGTGCGGCGCAGATGCTGGCTGAGGGGGGCTTCTCGGTAATGCAGGAGTACGAAGAGCTCAGGAGAATCGGGAGCATGCCCGCCACAAGCCTCTCGGAGCTTATAGAGAAGCACAGGCGCGCCGAAGAGGAATTCCTCAGGCTGATGGACAGGTGCCTGAGGGAGGCTGAATTTCTTATAAGCACAGCAGAGGGCGTAAAAGAGGTTTCCCATCTGCGGGAGGAGCTGGAGAGGATTAGAAAGGAGAGAGACAGGGTGGAGGCGGTGTACAGACTGCTGAGGGTGAGGAGCGAGGTCTCGGGATACCTGAGAGAGCCCTTCCTCAGGGCCAGAGAGGAGGTGGTGGACTACCTTGACAGGCTTCTCGGGTTCTGCAGGGAATTTGATAGGGAGCAGCAGGCGCTGAAGAGGCTCAGACAGCGGGCAGCGGGTTATGCGGACCCGGGGTATCTGGCAGAGTTCAGTGATATCAGGGAGGAGGCGAAGAGGCTAACCCTGGAGCTTGCCAGAGCACTCGTCAGGGAAATCACCGCTCTGGAGGAGGAGCTCAGGGAGCTGGGCAGGTCGCCCGAGAGCACAGGTGCGGGCGGACGTATATCGGAGCTTGACCCCAGACAGGAGTTCCGGGAGTTTGCAAAAAATGCGCTTGAGGTAATTGAAACGCTCCACAGTCACTTTGACAGAAGATACAGAACTGTGAAGATAGCCAGAAGCTACGCTGCTGTGGAAAGGATAATATCCCGCAAACTGGCCGAGAAGGGGGAAGTGTCGGCAGAGGAGCTGGGAGTGCGGTACGCGGAGGAGTTTCTCAAACAGTACACCCGGGAGCATCCAGAGGCTGTGCTGGAGGATAATGTACTCAGGCTGAGGGACTGATGCGATGCATACGAGATGGGGTATAATAGCAAGCGGACAGGGTGCCAATCGAATAGCCTTTCTGTACTATGCAAAGTACAGGACCCCGGCTATCGGCGACAGGGTACTCCTGCTGAATACAACACCCGCGGACGTTAAGCCGGAGGCTCCGCTGGAGCAGGTGTTTGAGTCGGAGCCCGGGCTCAGGGAAGTGTTCCAGGAGATAAGGAAAAGGCGGGTATGCATCTTCGGAAGGACCCCGAGCGGCGCAGGCAACAACTGGATACTGGGGGAGAGGGAGGCAATGGCCGACTACGACAGCATCAGGAGGTATATCGCCGCCCTGGGGCTCAGGAGAAATGATGTGCTGCTCGGAGTAACCACCCTGGGGGGTGGTACAGGTAACGGGTCGCTGCCGTATATTGTGCACAGAGTCAGAAGGGACCCGGGGGAGGGACTGGAAAGAATAAACAATTTCCTGGCCATGGGAATACTGCCCTACGACTTTGAGGCGCCTCAGAGGCATTTTAATGCCGTGTGCGGTCTCGCAAGACTGCTGCGCTATAATGGTGAGCAGAATGCAGCGCTGGTTATACTGGTTGACAACTCCCAGGTGGAGAGGGTACTGGGAATAAAAAAAGGTCAGCGGGCGGAGCGCTACCACAGGATAAATCAGGAGGTTATAAAGACAATCCACATGATGATCGCCCCCAGCAGCAGGGGCTCCAGGGGCACAATTGACATAGCCGACTACTGCCAGCTGCCGGGTAATATAGGTACTGTGCACTTTGCACCCTGCCTCAGCACCGGCAACGACCCGGAGGTGCTCAGCCTGAGGGCAATGCTGGAAAGCGCCTCGGCAAATCCGCTGGTGCCCCTGGAAACAGAAACAGGGACAATGGCATATATAATAGTGGCGGCTCCCCGGGAGAAGGTGGAGAGTGGAGAGATTACACAGGAGGACCTGGAGGAGGTGTCCCGGGAATGGGCTGCGCACCATCTTGCAGGAGAAGGTCTGCTCAGATACACAAGTCTGATAGCAGAGCCAGAAAGAAGGGATGTGGATGTGCTTATCCTGCTGGGGGGCTTCAGTCTTCGTGGAATAATGGAGAAGAGCCTGCAGAAGTACCGCATATTCAGGGATTCCCTGGGCAAAGGGAGCGGCGGCTCCCGGATAGAGCTCAGGATGATACAGAATCTGGAGGAGGAGCTCAGGGAGTATATAGCCATTACGGAGGAGAGAATCGCAAGGCTCAGAGAGGGTTATGGCAGTGGAGGGCTGGAAGAGTGGGGCTTCTCAAACACGCGGTGATGGAAATCCGCATTAGCGCTTTGAATGATAAATATTTAAAACCCATGTAAAAATTTTTTAAATAGTGAATGCATAATAATATACGGTGGCAGTGCTGGAGATCCTTCCAATAGGCGTGGTGGAGGAGCTGTGCCTCAGCTACCTCAGGGATAGGCTGGGTGAGCTGTTCGGAGAGGTGGTGCTTTCCCCACCGGCGGAGGTCCCTCTGAAGCTGAACTCCAGGGGGCAGGTGCTGGCTGACCATCTGCTGGACAGCCTCTCCAATTATCAGTGCAGAGCGGATAGAGTACTGGCGGTGATAAACAGGGACATAACTGTGCCCGGGGTGGACTACATCTTCGGGCTTGCGGCTCTGGGCGGCAGGTGGGCGGTGATATCGCCAGTCCGGCTGAGAGAGGCGTACTACGGCAGGGAATGCGATACAGGGCTGTTCCTGGAGCGCATCCTGAAGGAGGCGCTGCACGAGCTCGGTCACACCCTGGGTATGGTGCACTGCACCAATGAGGAGTGCAATATGAAGTTCTCCAGCACAGTGGAGGAGATCGACAGGAGGTCTCTGCTCTTCTGCGAAAGCTGTCTTGGCAGGGTGTGGAGCCCCCGAACAGAGATAGCCTACGCCACCAACGGTGATGGCAGGAGGCAAATTGTAAGGGCGCTTCTGGACAGGCTGAGGCTGTGGTGCAGGTAGTTTATCTGTACAGGTACAGCAGGTAAACAATCAGCAGCAAAATCTGAAGCGCCAGTGTGAGTTTTATGGGCAGGGCGAACTCCTGGGGTACCTGACCGCCGTACTTCCTTCTGAGAATCAGCATCAGGGACACAAGACCTGCAATAAGCAGTCCTATTATGATAAGAGGAGTCCTGGGCTTTTCAATCTCCACCGGGGCGAAGAGCTCCTCTTCTTCGGTGATGTTTCTTTCAAATTTTTCCACAACCTCAGGGCTCTGGACGAGTACAACCTCACTTAGGGTTGAGTTGACCAGGGATATCTTCCAGGCACCTTCCGTCAGGGGCAGGGTAACATTGAAGACCACAGTTTTAACCACACCGGGCTCTGCAAAGACGGTTTTGCGCAGCCGGTAGCCCTTCCTCTCACCCCTTATGTCCATGAATATATCCACCGTCCCCTCGCGGCCAACATTTTTGAACTTCACCTTCACAGTGAAGGGCTCGGAGATGTTCAGTATGAAGTCGCTGGGCTCCAGCGACAGGAACTCTAAAACAGGTACTGTAAGCCGCTCTTCCTTCAGCTCTCTGACCACATCAAAGGGAATTCTGGCGAAGTACACCAGATTCTCCTCACCCGAGGACTTCAGAATTCCCAGGGTGGAGTAGGGAGCATCGTCAACGTTCCTGCCCTCCCTTATGCGGCGGTAGGCGTCTATTTTCCTTATGTCGTACTCCTCAGCATACCCGCTGAGGCTGCGGAAGAAGCTCCTGAGAGGCTCGGGATTGGCTCTGTCGTAGATTTTGACCAGAAGGTAGTATTTGCCCTCGGGAAGCTGGTAGGAGAATGTGTGGGATATGGTGTCCGCCGGGTACCTTATGTACCTCTCCGATGAGGTGGAGTAGAAGATGGGCTCGTTTCTTTCGCTGGTTATAATGAAAAGGTAGTCCAGTGCCACAACACCGTCGTGAATGCCTCTGGACAGGGTGAAGTTGAAGGTGAAGGGCTTCTGGGCGATAAAGCGGGGGCTCTCAAGCTTCTGGGATTCTATGTGGTAGGTGATATTTACAGGATAGTATTCAATTTCCTTCTCGGGCTCCCCCGGCTCGGGCCTTTCCTTCCTCTTCACCACTGTGAAACTCAGAGTTCTGGTGAGTATAGCCCGGGCGAAACTCTCACTCTTCAGATATCCGGAGTACCCGCCCACGTTGACGCCCTCTGGCTGGTCTGTGAAGGACTTGGCAGCACCGTAGTCCGGATTGAACCAGTCGAGCGCTCTGGCGTACATCCTTCTTACCTTATCCTCATCAGCCACATCAAAGGCATGGACCTTTATGTAGTACTTACCCTCCTCCCAGTGCTCGGGTATCCTGAATTCGGGGGTTATGTAAACATCCCTTATGTAGCGCCTGTACCTGACGTTGTAGGGTATCACATCCTTTATTTCAAATCTGCTGTTGTATATTACAATGTAAAAGTTGACTGCCACAAAACCGGCGTGGTTCACATCCTGAGCTTCTATGTACAGCTTTACCGTCTCACCGGGGAGGAAAACCGGCTCCTGAACCTCGGTGTAGTTGTCCAGCCCCTGCACATCGGATACAATTGCCACCTTACCAGCGGAGAATACTGAGGGAATGCCAAGCAGGAGTACCGCCAATGCTGCAGCAAGCGCATACGCCCTCATGGAATCACTCCAGAACCGTGGAACCGCTCACAAAGGAGGAGGACCACTTAACATTTCTGCTCCTGAGACTTATGTAGTACCTCACCTCGTCTCCCTTTTTGGGATTGTAGCCGTTCTCTGTTATCAGCACCACACTGTACCTGCCGGAGCCCCGGTACTGAACCAGCCCCCAGTAAGTGGGGTGAACCACACTCCTGTTTTCCCGGGGCACTATGTATCCCCTGAAGGCCAGAAAGGGGGGATAGTCTATCCCGGGAACTCTGTATTGCGTCAGGTCAACGGGTGTCAGTCTGACCTCCACGGAGTCCGGAACTATCCGGTGGTTCTCCACCTGCACAGAGAACTCTATGCCGTTTATCTTCTTCGGCTGCAGCTTCAAACAGCCTGCTGCCAGTATACTAGAAAAGAGCATCAATGATAAAAGCAAGGATCCTCGAGATTGTAATGAATCCAAACTTTTTCACCTCCTGTTTCGGCGGCTCCCTTTGAGCTATGGTTCTGTTTATCACATCCTCTCCAAGGTTTAGCTTCTCCAGGTCTTTTTTTGTGAATCTGGAGGCGAAGCTGGTACCGTGGCACATTTTGCACACATTCCCGAGAACCTCCGAGTGGGTGTAGTGGATGTCGTATCTGTGACAGGTTTTGCACTCCATACTTGCGGGCTTGCTCACACTGAAGTCGGTTACATTCTGAATCCTGTGGCACTTTACGCAGGGCACAGCCCTGTGAACCTTCTGGTGATATATCTGGCTGGTAACATTTTTTGTGCCAGCATGACACAGCTTGCAGGTGTTGGAGGAGTGCTTTTCTCTGACATCGTTCATCCTCACATCGTAGCCATTTGCAACATCGCTCTGGTGGCACCTGCATCCTGCCTGGAGAAACTTCTCCTCATACTCCTTATCGGGCATCAGAAAGGCGTGGCAGTAGACGCACTTGCTCCCGCTGTGGCCCATGCCACCGAAGTTTCTCACCAGCGGGTCCAGTCCCTCTATTCTGGTGTACTCTTCCTGGGAGTACACCTGACCGGAGATTACCATAGTAAGCACTAATACCGCAAAGGCAGCAACCACCTTCATGGAATCGCCTATCTGAATTTTTTGAGTTTTTCGTACAGCGCACTGATGAAGCTCTGCGAAAGGGGCTGTCTGGTGGAGTCGAACAGCCTCGGTCTTCTTCGCACCCGCTGCATTGTGAGGTACAGGGCTATAACCTCTGCAAGCGCATTCCTGTCCAGGGTTATTGTGATGGTATCGCCCGCCCCTGTGACATGTCCGCCGTTTCGCTGGTACTCTGCGCCGGACTCTCCCTCACCCCCATTGCGCTGACGGGGTGGCTTTCTCTCTCCCAGGAGTGTGTCCAGAATCTCCCTGACCGCCTGAACCTCGGCCTCATGGGGGGAGGAGGCTCCTCCGTTCCTGAGCTTTAATTCGCTGCCTCCGTCCCTGTAGGTTTCAACAGGCTTCTCAAGGAAGGGTATCCTTCCTGTTGCATAGTAGGTGGCTATGGTGTAGTACCCTACCACGTAGAGGATGAGAGCTATGAACAGAAAGAGGTGGAGTGTCTGGAGGTCGAAGTACGCAAGGAGTATAAGGCTGGTTATGGGGATGACGAGAATCGGAAATATTATGAATATGTACGCAGATATGTCGCTGAACAGGTCGTACTCATCGGTAATGAGGTACCACCATAGGAATATGAGTATCAGAATTAGATAGATGCTGTTGGGTGAGAGCTTTATGTAAAGAAAGATTATAGCGCCCAGAGTGATTATGGACATGTTCAGAGACCTGATGAGGAAGGTCATGTTTGGAGCGAAGTGGACGGGCGGAGCATAGGCTGGCGCGGCTTTTTCCTTTGACAGGTAGGCCACTCTCCTGCTCAGCGCATCCACCTTTTCTGCCAGCTCATCTATGGATACCTGATATCTGCTGAGCTCCTTCAGAAAAGGCTCAAATTTCTCCAGCAGGAGGTATCTGAACTCCCTGTCCGCAACTATACCCCTCCTGAATTTGGCGTTCACCCTGTATGCACCGCTCAGAAGCAGCACGCCAAGCAGCAGAAATATAAGGTCCAGCACCAGCGCTTTCATATCCGGATTTATAAAAGCATCGTTGAACATTGAGACCAGTGAGAGAAATATAACTCCCGCTGGAACAAGATAGGAGGAGTACAGGGCGAGCCTTTCGCTCAGCTCCACGTTGTATGCGTTCATGTTATCACTCTTAGTTTTGGGACTAACGTATATAAATATTTTTTTTATTGTCTTTAAATAACATTTTATTGCCGGTCAATAATTATTAACAACCTCATCTGGGCGCCCGCCTTACTCTGTATTCCCTGAACTCAAGCAGAATGTACATTAGAACTACCAGCAGAAATATGACCATCCCCATCTTTCGGGCTGTGCCCATCACGTACTGTATAACCAGGGGGTTTGTTATCGCCTTGCCCGGCTCAAGAATCAGCCCCTCACCCACACGCTTGATGACCACAGGTTGGCCGAATATGGTGACTGCCTTGCCCACAACTCTCTCCGGTGGAACCTCCCATGGATCAGGGAGCTTCATGGCATCTCCGCGGGTCTTTATCATACCATCTTTTGTAATTGCATACACCCGGTGTATAACAAACTCCCTCCTCTCCTGGTCGAGCTCTATAAATCCTGAAAAAAGGATGATGTCGCCCACCTCAGGTTCCCTGGAGAGGGTCTGAATGAGCACAAGGTCCCCCTTCTCAAAGGTGGGACGCATGCTGTCGCTCACAACGACTGCAAAGAAAAATATCTTGGACAGGATGAGATACCCTATGAACAGGTAGATTATTGAAATCAGGAGTATCTCCGACAGCGTTTTGGGTCTGTAGGGGAACACCATCTGACGCATTCGAATGGCGACCTTCCTCTCCCTGATTTTCCTCTGCATCTTTTCACTAACAGGACCAAAGCGGAGGAGGAGCCTTGCAAAGGGTATCCTAATCCCGCTGATAAAGTACACCACCGCCAGGATGACGGCAAAATAAAAAATCAGCATCTTCTGCATGAAGTCCATACCAGTAGGGTGCAGAATAACATTTAAAAATTTTTGAACATACCTGGCAAAAATTTTCAATTTAGAATTTCTGCATAAAAAAAGATAAAAATAAAAGGGGAGGAAGTTCAGAGCCCTCTACGGCTTGTTGATTCCAAGGGTTATGCTCCAGTTGAAGCTGTAGCCGTCGTTGTAGCAGTTGGGATCCGGTGTGCCTGTGAAGCCCGGATACCAGCCGGTACAGTTGGTGGCTGTTGCGGTTATGTTCAGGTACTGTGTGGGCTCAATTATTGTCACGTTTGCAGCGTAGGTGTGACACGCTATGCATGCCTCATTTGCCCCCTGAAGCTGGTCGGTGGTATCCACACCGGAGGCATTCTTTGCCCTGTAGTACAGCGGCCTGTGGGCCTCTATGGTGCTTCCCTCAAACTCGGCGGTCACATTCGCAGCAGGTATCGTCAGACCTCCGTTGTCAGTGGTTGTACCGTTCCTCACGCCGTGGCAGTACAGACACTCAACCATGGCCGCGGCGTGGTATGTGCCCGTTCCACTTCCATAAGGATTATAATAGGGATCCGACGGTCTGGCGTTGTTGGGTATGTGGCACACCCTGCACGGAGATGTTCCGATGGTGCTCTGACTCCAGTTGTGGGCATTGCCCGCATGAAGCTCTGTGCTTATTGTGGTGTGACACCGCTCGCAGTCAACACTGCTGCCGTTGACAAACTTGTGCTGGCCTGTAAACTTCGCCATGGCACTGGGCATAACAAGGAACACCACTGCAACCAGGCCAAGCACCAGCAGGAGTTTCCTCATGTGTTCTCACCTCCTGTTTATAATTTTTTCCTACATTATTTAAATATTTTTCTATTGGTGTTTGTGCATCCGCTTACCTCAAGGAGCTTCCCGGGGCCGTCATCACCGTGGCAATGTCACCGCAGACCCCTCACGGAGCCGGAATTAAATTTCACTTCCACAGCTGTTGAGGCATTTTTGCATCCGGACACAGTATCGCCCTCCGGGGAACTCCTCTAAACTCATGTCACCCTATCAATTTAAAATATTGTTGAATATTTCTGGAAATTTTTATCACCTGCCGGTGAATCTGGCTCACTCCGGCAGCCATCTCAGCAGAGCCCTTGCAAGCAGGCGGGCCACGCGCAGGGGCTCCGGCACTGAACCCTGCAGAGTGAAAAGATTCAGAATATGCTTCACCTCATGAGGCTCCAGCCCCCGGCTGCGCACATAAACCCGGTGCCCCGTGTGGAGCTTTACCTGCTGTCTATCCCCCAGGCGGCGGTACACCTCAATTCTGCTCTCCGCATCTTCAAATTCGCGCAGATACCTCTCAATTCCGGGGCTGTCCTCATAGGTAACGCACATTACAGGTCTTCCGGTGGTCTCATACACAGTATCCAGGTCTATTAAATTAAACAGGCTTATAATGCATCCGTTGAGCATCACAAGATTTATGTCCCTCCTGGCAAGTGCATCGTACACATCCAGAACCCCCCTGGTTGCATCCATCCCGCGCAGTGTGACCCTGCCGAAGCCAAAGCCGTCCACCTGCAGGTCAGCCCGCATTACCACACCCGCGAGCACCGCCCTGCTGCGCTGCTTTACAAAACTTTCTGCTATGCCAAGAGTGCGCAGACCCCGCTTGAAGAAGTTGAGAGGCATGTGCCATATTTGGTATTGCTTCTAAATATTTTTTTGATTAATCCGGATTTATCTGTGTTAAAGAAAATTTAAAATAGGTGTACATAGATAATTATATTCAGGATGTACTGTCCCGAATGCGGTGTGGAGGTGAGGGAGGACCAGAACTACTGCCACGTGTGCGGCACCCATCTTAGGGAGAGGAAAACACCGCCCGTCAGGTACGGAGCAAAGAGCCAGCATGTGCTTCCGGGCAGGGCTGGTTTCCTGATTCTCCTCCTGCTGCTCGGCTTTCTCGCCCTCCTTCACATCGGCGAGAACATGGGCAGGAAGCAGCCAGAAGAAGTTGAAAAAGGAGGCACAATGACAGAGGCTCTGGACTACACACAGGCGTACCATAAACTGGAGCTGGCCATAAGCTCTGGAAACCTGGAGGAAGCCAGACGCAGCTTTGAGCTCTTCACCGCTGCTTACGCCGCACTGAGCAAACGCGCCGGTAGTGAGCACATAAACATAATTGTACCACCCCGCAGGCTGCGCATGCTGAACCTCTCCCTCAGGGAGGGCAATCTCACCGCCGCGGAGAAAGCGCTCTCAAAGATAGGCAGCACCTGTGGAATTGAGCTGTGCCACGCAAGAGGCGGGAGTGTGATGTACGACTTCGCCAGCGAATACTACTACATTTCCAGAGCCCTGGAGAGGAACAGCACTGAAGAGGCGCTCTCAAGAATCCCGGCCTTCAGGAGACACTTCTACAGCATGAAGGAGGTGATGGCAGAGATAATGCCCGAGAAGACAGAGCAGACGATGAGGGAGGAGTACATACTGCGGCTGGAGGATGCACTGAGAAGCGGTGACCTGAAAACCTCAAAAGATGCAATGGAGGAGATTAAAAGAAATATGTGCTCCGTGGATGGGTGCCACTCCATAATCCTGACGGCTAAGCTTGATAAGTATGAGGAGGTGGAGAGGTGAAGGCGGTTTACTTCCTTCTGGTGGTGCTTCTGGCTATTACCGGCTGCGCCCAGGAGGAGAAGGTCAAAGCCAGAGAGGAGAAGATGGCAGAGGCCACTGAAATTCAGAAGAGCTTTGAGGAAGCCTATGAGGAGCTGAAGTTTGCAATACTTGCGGGAGATACACAGGCAGCGAGGGAGGCGTACATAGCCCTCAGGGGTGTGTATGCCAGGGCCAGAGAAAAGGCGGGGGAGCAGCACCTACAGTTCATGGTCGCGGAGGATGAGCTTCAGAGGCTTGGAGAGCATATTGAGCGCGGCGACCTCGGTGCTGCCAACCGCAGCCTGGCCAGAATCGGCGGCAGCTGCGGCGTGGCGGTGTGCCACCAGCGCACCGGAGGGGCGATGGCCAGCCTGGAGTACGAATACGGCGAAATAAAGAAGGCGCTCAGGGAGGGCGACCTGGAAAAGGCCAGAAAACACTTCCCGGAGTTCAAGAGATACTTCTACGAGAGCAGGGAGATGACTGCAAAGTTCTTACCGGAGATGACAGAAGAGAGGATGAGGCCGGAGTACGTGGAAAACCTGGAGAACGCGCTGAATCAGGGAGACCTGGAAAGGGCAAGGGAGGCGATGAAGGTGATATCAGAAAACACGTGCTCGCTGAGCGGATGCCACAGCATATTC
>WANX01000086.1 GCA_015521565.1 Candidatus Hydrothermarchaeota archaeon | reverse complement strand
GAGGAGGACCTCAAGGACCTGCCTCACGGAGAGGAGAAGATAAAGGCCTGGATGGATAAAGAGATAGAGGAGTACAGGAAGAAGGAAGTACTCAAGTGTGATTGAGCCTCCACCACCTTCACCTTTTTGCCGGACCTTCTGGAAGATTTATCATAATTAATAATAGCAAATTTTATAAAGGTTATCGGCTTCACATAGAATCACGGTGGTAGCCATGATAATGCTCGGCGGGCTTCCCTTGTTTGTGGTGCTGTTCATAATATCCACTCTGATACTGCTCATTGGCATAGTGCGCAACGTGGCGCTCTGGCTCAGGGGCAGACACTCCCTGCGGGGGAGCTTCTTGTGGGCTGTTCGCAACATCTTCAGCAGGAACATTTTTTTGCTTCTTGAGCGTCTGGTTATGGAGGTTTTCCTGCAACGCAGGCTTTTCATGCAGGATAAGCTGCGCTGGCTGATGAAGGTGCTCATAATCTTCGGTTACGTTGGGATAATCCTGGTTAATCACCTCAAGGCCTCTACCCGGGTGGAGCAGTTCCACGACATGCCCGAGGTGCTCATCTTCTTCTTTGCGCCCTTTGTGGACTACTTTTACCTGGCCACTGCCTCACCAGAGAGTTTCACCGGCATAGACGCTACCTATGCGATGCTCAACGAGCTCTTCGGCGGGATGGTCATTCTGGGCGAGTTCATAGCCGTGTACAGGCGCTTTATCGCAGGGGCCTTCCCGATGAAGAGCACTCTGCTGGACAAGCTGGCTGTTATAAATCTCGGTGGCTGGTTTATCTTCCGCTTTCTCGCTGAGGCGGCGGCTCTGCAGGCGTACCGTGTGCCGGAGGAGATTGCACGCTACTGGTTTATCGCCTACCCCATATCCAAGGCGCTGCCCTTCCTGGGCGGAGCCAACGAGGCCCTCTGGGTGCTCTCCTCACTGCTGCTCGCGTCCCTCTTCGCAAGCATACCCTTCAACACCAAGCTCTGGCACATCTTCACCTCGCCCTTTGTGATGCTCATAAATGCCTTCCCCTACGACTACCGTGGCATCGAAGCAGAGCCGGCGAAGCTGGACTTCACATCCAGGCAGCTTATTCAGTTCGACGGCTGTGTTAAGTGCCAGCTCTGCACCCTCAACTGCCAGGTTTACAGCGCTACCAGGGAAGAACCGGAGATGGAGACGTACCTGAGCTACGCTGCGATAAATTCACACGTGAAGCACCAGCTCAGGAGAGGCAAAGATGTACTTGGCGACGAGGAGGTGTACAACTGCCTGCTGTGCGCCCGCTGCGCGGAGGTTTGTCCGGTATTTATAAACACCCGCGAGCTGGGCATAGCGGTTAGAGCAAACCTCTACCACAGGGGAGAGCTCCCCAGGAAGTTCCACATGGCGCATGAGGCTGTTGTCAGGGAGAAGAATGTGGCCAACTTCCCCAACACTGACAGGGCGATGTGGATAGACTTTTTTATCCCGGAGCCCCCTGAGCACTACTACCAGAAGGAGAAAGCCGAGGTGGTGTATTTTGTGGGATGCGTCGCCAGCTTCTCACCCCAGGTGCAGGATATTCCCGCTGCAATGGTTCAGGTGCTTGAGAAGGCGGGTGTTGACTTCACAATTCTCGGCGAGGAGGAGTACTGCTGCGGCTACCCGCTGATTATCCTGGGAATGAAGGAGGAGGTGGAGGAGCTGATAAGGCACAATATCGAGGCGATTAAGGCGAAGGGTGCTAAAACAGTGGTGTTCTCCTGCCCGAGCTGCTACCACACCTTTGCCCACGAGTATCCGGAGATTGAAGGCGTTGAGCTCCTGCACCACTCCCAGTTCATCGCAAGGTTGATTGAGGAGGGGAAGATAAAGCTGAAGAAGCCTCTCAACCTCAGCGTGGCCTACCACGACCCCTGCGATCTTGGAAGAAACTCCCGCGTATTTGAAGAGCCGCGCAGGGTGCTGCGCTCATTGCCGGGGGCAGAGCTTAGAGAGTTTCCGAGCAAACGCGAGCTTGCGCTGTGCTGCGGCGGCGGCGGAGATGTAGAAATCCACAACCCGAAGATTACAGAGAAGGTTTCGATGCAGATTATCCAGGAAGCAGAGAAGGCAGGCGTGGATGCCATCGCCACCGCGTGCCAGCAGTGCAAGCGCGTTATTAAGTCCGCTGCAGAGAGGCACGAGGGCAAGCGCTACCAGGTGAAAGACATCGCAGAGCTCGTGCTTGAGGCGATGGAGTAGGGTACCGCAGACTGTGGACGTTTATAGATGCGGCGCACAACAGGTGCTCCATCAGGTGCAGACTGCTATAACGCTCGCTTCAGGTATTTTTAATAGGGTGCACGAATAACTCCTGGTGGGTGATGAGATGCACGACGTAATCGTAATAGGCGCGGGTCCCGCCGGGTTAGCAGCAGGCATGTACGCGGGAAGGCTGAACCTGCGCACGCTCATCATAGGCGAGGACGTGGGCGGGCTTATAGCCACTACACAGCTGGTGGAGAACTACCCCGGCTTCAAGCAAATCTCCGGCGAGGAGCTGGCGGAGCGCCTGCTGGAGCATGCGGAGGAGTACGGCGTGGAGCTGGTGGAGGCTCGCGCAACAGACGTGGAGCGCACTCAGGAGGGTTTTAGAGTGCTCACCGAAGAGAAAAGCTACTCAGCTAAGGCGCTCATATTCGCAACCGGCACGAGGCACAGGAAGCTGCCAGCGAAGCGCGCGGAGGAGTATGAGAACCGGGGCGTCTACTACTGCGCCCTCTGCGACGGTCCGCTTTTCAGAGACAGGACTGTAGCTGTGGTGGGCGGGAGCGACTCCGCCGCCAAGGAGGCTCTCCTCCTGGCGGAGTACGCGCGCAGGGTGTACATAATCTATCGCGGTAGCAGGCTGCGCGGTGAGCCTCCGAATATTCGCAGGGTTGAGGAGAATGAGAAAATCGAGGTGATATACCGCACCAGCATCCTCGAGGTCAGGGGCGACCGCAGGCTGCGCAGCGTTGTGCTGGACCGCGAGTACAAGGGAAGCAGGGAGCTTGAGCTTGATGCGGTTTTCGTAGCCATAGGGGGCGAGCCTCAGAGCGAGCTGGCGAAGAGGCTGGGCGTGGAGACGAACGAAAAGGGGGAGATAGTAATAGACCGCGACTCCCGCACCAGCGTGGCGGGAGTTTTTGCGGCGGGCGACGTGGTTGCGAGCAGCTTCAAGCAGGCCATCGTCGGCGTCGCCGAGGGTGTGGTTGCAGCCTACTCGGCCTACCGCTACGTAACCAGCGGGTACGTCGCCACAAGGGCGAGCGGAGGTTAGCTGCCCTTATCCCTGAGTTTTAAAGGCACGTGGGTGCAGTAGGGCTCCTCAGCCAGGTAGTCTCCTGTGACGGCGTAGGCGCGAGCCCTGCACCCGCCGCAGACCCTGAGAAACTCGCAGGCGCCGCACCTGCCTTTATAGCGCCTGAAGTCCCTGAGCTCCTTAAAGAGCTCGCTTTCCTCCCATATCTCCCTGAAGCTCTGCTCGTAGATGTTGCCCGCGCTCTTTGGGAAGTAGGAGCAGGGGTAAACCTCACCCCTGTGGTTTATGAGCGCTATGAGCTGCCCGGCTATGCACCCCTTGCTCCCTCCCGTTGAAAAGCTCAGCGCCCTGCGCTTTGTGCTCTTTCCCTCTCGCTTAGCCCGCTGGGCGAAGATGCGGTAGTACATGGGCGCGCAGGTGGGGCGCACATACATCTCCCTCTCGCGCTGCTCCATCTCGTAGTGCCAGTTCAGGATTTTCTCGTAGTCCTCCCTGCTTATGAGCTCGTCCATTATCTCCCTCCCCCTGCCCGTGGGCACTATCATGAACATGTACCAGGCGGTGGCTCCGAGCTTCTTGGCAAGCTCGTAAACCCTGGGGATATCCTCCTGGTTGCGCTTCGTGAAGGAGGAGTTGACTATGAAGGGGATGCCGTGCTTTTTGAAGAGCTTCGCCGCACGTATGGCTCCCTTGAAGGCTCCCCGCTGGTTTCTGAAGGTGTCGTGCACCTCAGGTGAGGCGCCGTCCAGGCTTATGGAGACTATCTGAATCCCGCTCTGCTTTATCTTCTCGCACACCTCGTCTGTAACGAGGGTGCCGTTGGTGGCCATGGCCATGCGCAGCCCCCTCTGAGCTCCGTGGCGCGCTATCTCAAAGATATCCCCGCGCAGCAGGGGCTCGCCCCCGCTGAGCACCAGCACCGGCTTCGCGTAGCTCGCTATGTCGTCTATCACCGCCTTTGCCTGGGCTGTGGTGGGACCGCGCTCGGCTTTAATTGCCGCCTCGGCGCGGCAGTGAACGCAGCGCAGGTTGCACCTCTGGGTAATCTCCCAGGCTATCCAGCGGGGCTCAAACTTCATTGCAATAAAGCGAAGCCTTAGCGATGAAAAGCAAAGCTGAAGTTTCTGGCGTTAAGCTCCGGGGTTTTTAGAATGGAGATTCGCGGAGAGCTGAAGCCCGGCATATTTATCCAGCGCCTGAACAGGTTCACCTGCCTGGTTGAGGTGGAAGGAGGCAGGGCGAGAGCGTACCTCCCGAATCCAGGAAGGCTCCAGGAGCTTTTGGTTGAAGGTGCGCGGGTGCTGCTGCGCAGGAGCGGGAGCCCCGGAAGAAAGACCAGCTACGACCTCACGGGGGTTAAGGCGGGCGAGACCTGGGTGAGCGTTGATTCTCGAGTGCCGAATGCGCTCTTCAGGGAGGCGCTGGAGCAGCGCTCGCTGGAGGAGTTCAGGGGCTACCGCATAGCCAGGGAGGAGGTGGAATTCGGGAGAAGCAGGCTGGACTTCCTGCTCCAGGGTGAGCCTCCAGCGCTGGTGGAGGTTAAGTCCTGCACCCTCGTGGAGGAGGGCGTTGCAAAGTTTCCAGACGCTCCAACGGCGAGGGGCAGGAGGCACCTGCTGGAGCTGATGGAAGCAAAGAGCGCTGGCTACCGCTCGGCGGTGGTCTTCGTAATCCAGAGAAGCGACGCCCTCGCCTTCGCCCCCAACGACGATACCGACGCCGCCTTCGGGGAGGCTCTGAGGGAGGCTGCCCGTGAGGGGGTGGAGGTGCTCGCCTACCGGTGCAGTTTCAACGGAAGGGAGATTTGCATAGCGGGCAGAGTGGAGGTGCTGCTGGGGCTCCGGGGAAACCCTAAATCTTATATATTGTGAAATTATATGGTAAGTCGCTTCTGAGGAGGAATGAAACATGGCAAGGTTTCCCGAGGCTGAGCGAAGGCTTTTCAGGGTAAAGATATGCAGAAAGTGTAAGGCCAGAAACGCCTGGCTGGCGAAGAAGTGCAGGAAGTGCGGCTCAAAGGCGCTCAGACCCAAGCGCAAGGAGGCCAAGGGCTGAGCAATGAGGGTGTGGGAGTACATCTCCAAGCTGGTTGCTGAGCGCAAGGCTCACTTCACCCTCATAGACCCGGAGAGGCAGAGTCCTGAGAAGGCCGGTGAACTGGCCAGATTTGCAGTTAGAGGGGGAACCGATGCCATAATGGTAGGAGGCAGCGCGGGAATAGACCCCCACGGACTGGATGAGACGGTGAAGGCTGTTAAACGCATGGCCGGCAAAAGGCCGGTGATCCTTTTCCCCGGTGATGTTACCGGCGTCTCCGGACATGCCGACGCGATATTTTTTATGAGCCTGCTGAACTCCCGCAACCCGTACTATATTACGGGTGCGCAGGCTGTGGGGGCGCTGGCTGTGAAGCGTGCTGGGGTGGAGCCAATTCCCATGGGATACATTATTGTGGAGCCGGGTGGTGCTGTGGGATGGGTTGGTGATGCGCGTGCCGTGCCGCGCTCGAAGCCCATGCTCGCCGCAAGCTATGCACTGGCGGCACAGTATCTGGGTATGAAGCTGGTGTATCTGGAAGCCGGCTCCGGAGCGGAGAGGCATGTGCCGGAGGAGATGGTTGCCACTGTGAAGCGCACAGTGGAAATTCCTGTTATAGTGGGCGGCGGGATTAAGAGCGGCGATGATGCCTGCAGGCTTGCAAAAGCAGGGGCCGATATACTCGTCACAGGCACCGCAATAGAGAGCGCAGAGGATGTTGAGGTGAAGGTCAGAGAATTTGTGCGCGCGATTGCCGGGTCTGGGCCGTGAGGCAGGGCTCGGGTGTTTTTTGAACCCTGGTGAGGGGTGGGTTATGCTTGACGCCCATGCGCATGTATCCTTCAAAAAGTTCAATCGCGACCGCACTCAAGTGCTGGAGAGATGTCGCCTTGCAGGCGTTGGTGTGGTGGACTGTGCCGTAACCCTGTCCACCCTTGAGCGCTCCCTGGAGCTGTCCTCGAGCTATGAGTTTGTCTACAGCAGTGCGGGTGTGCACCCTTACAAGGTGGGGAGGCTCAGCGGACTCCAGCTTCAGGAGCTGCTGCGGAGCATAGAGGAGAGCGTGGAGCAGCTGGTTGCAATCGGTGAAGCTGGTCTGGACTACTACCTGGACGCGGGAAGCGCGGAGCTTCAGAGGGAGGTTTTTAAGAGAGTGGCAACTCTTGCAAAGGAGTATGCCCTCCCGCTGGTGGTGCATGCCCGCGGGGCTGAGGAAGAGGCGCTCCACCTGCTCCTCGAGCTTGAGGTGGAGAGGGCGCTTTTCCACTGCTACGGTGGTGATAGGAGCACCGCGCTGAAAATTCTTGAGAGCGGCTATTCTATTTCTCTGGCAACCAACCTGTGCTTTTCAGAGCATCATGCGAAGCTTGCCAGAGAGCTGCCCGTAGAGAAGATACTGCTGGAGACCGACTCTCCCTACCTCTCCCCATTTAGAGGGAGACGCAACGAGCCGGTTTTTGTGCTTGAGGCGGTGAGGAAGCTGGCCGGGATTAAGGGTGTTTCAGAGAGGAAGATTGCGGAGGCTGTGGAGAGAAATGCCAGAAGATTCTACGGGATATAGGTTCTTCCCCAACCCTGCCACTCCGCATGGGGAGAAGTCTGCAGGAGCCCTATCCCCAGTTGTACTCTATTTCCCTCACCACCTCCTCGTAGGCTTCTTGCCATGCCCCGCGGGTTGCGTTTCTATCTCTGCCCGCGAAGATGTAAACCACGTCTCCGCTTCTGAAGACGGAGCGCTTCTTGATGTAGGCTCTGCCAGCTTCGATACGCGCCTTCTCCTC
>WANX01000085.1 GCA_015521565.1 Candidatus Hydrothermarchaeota archaeon | reverse complement strand
GCGCTGCGCGCCCTCGCAACTGAAGGGATACAGCGCGGCCACATGGAGCTGCACGCGAGAAACATCGCTGCCATGGCAGGCGCCAGGGGCGAGGAGATAGACCTCGTAGCCGAGGTGCTGGTGAGGGAGCGCAGGATACGCGTTGACCGCGCCAAGCAGGTGCTGGAGGAGATAAGGCGGGGATAATCCTTTTACTCGTTATTCCTCGCCCACATGGCATGAGCCTCGAGACTCTTCAGCAGAAGTGGCTCGCGACGATGGACATGCTCGTCGAACTCAACCGCGAGAAGTTCCGCTCTCCCAGAGCGAGCGAACTCCTGAGGCATGCCAGGAGCATGATAAACGAGGCATCCCTCAACCGCGCCGCCGACGAGGCGTTCATGGTAAAGGTGGAGCGCCTGCTCGAGGAGGCGCAGCGCGAGATTTTCGTGGCTGCCCAGCCTCTCGGGGACGACTTTCTGCTGCGCTGGAGCGACACCTTCGACCGCATCGAGGCAGGAGAGCGGTACGGCGAGTACAGTCTGAGCGTGAGCCGCTTCTATCCCCACCTGCCCAGGGCGAGAAGGTGGGTGAGGATAAAGCAGCCCTCCAGTTTAACACCAAAGCGGCTGCTTGAGATTTCCAGGAGCTGCAACGTCAAGATAAAGCGCCACGGCAGGAGACACCTGGTAATAGTGGGCGACGGCGATGCCCTGAAGAGGGCGCTCGCCGAGGTGGCACCCTACATCAAGGGCGAGAGATGATAATAGACGCGCATGCGAACTTCTCATCGCGCGAGCAGCTGAGCGCCCTGGAGAGGGAGGCGGCGAGGGAGTACTTCCTGACCACCGGCATAGAGGTCACCCGCCACGGCAGCGTCGAGGACCTGCTGGAGGGGATGAAGAGGCAGGGGGTTGCAAAAGCAGTGCTGGCGCCCCTTGCGGCCTCCACCTTGCTCAGCGAGGCGGAGAGGCTGAACAACCTCGTTGCCAGAGCGGGAAGGGAGAGCGGGGCAATAATCCCCTTCGCCTCGGTGAACCCGCGCTGTGAGGGCGCAGTGGAGGAGCTGCACCGTGCCATAGCGGAGCTCCGCCTGCGCGGGGTTAAGCTCAGTCCGGACGGGCAGGGCTTCTCCCTTGCTCAGGACGAGGTGTGGATGCTCTTCGAGGCGGTAGAGCAGCTCCGCATTCCGGTGCTGCTCTGCCCCGGCTCAGGCGCAGACGTGGAGAGGAACAACTTCTCCCCGGATGAGGCAAATGAGCTCATCACAAGCTTCCCGCGTGTAACCTTCGTCTTCGCCCACATGGCCAGGCACAGGCACAGAGACAGCTCACCGAGCGTTATTCCCGAGCCCAACGTCTATCTTGAGACCTCCCACGCTCCGGCTGAGGTTATCCTCAGGGCAATAGAAACCTTCGGTGTCGAGAAGATTCTCTTCGGCTCCGACTTCAGGTACAACTTCTACCCGGTCTATGAGATTGAGAAGGTAGCTTCCCTGCCAATTTCGGAGGAGGAAAAGCACAGGATATTCTGCAAAAATGCTGCAAAGCTCTTCGGTGCCGATAGGAACCGGGGGCTTCTCTCCCTGCTACGGCGCTAATACTTCCTCCTTATGAGGAACTCCGCCAGCACCTCTATCTTATCCACGGCCTCGTTTTTTATCCCAGTGGCGTGAAGCTCTTTAAGCGCCTCGGCTTCGTACCTCTCCGCCATCCTGGTGGTGTAGTCTCTTGCACCTGTGCTTTCAAGAATCTCCAGCACCCGGGCAACGTCCCCGTTGCTGAGCCTCTCCTTTGAGTATATCTGCGTGAGCTCCTCCTTCTCCCCCTGCGACGCCCTGTCGAAGGCGTAGATTACCGGCAGCGTCTTCTTCTTGTTCCTTATGTCGCTCGCCCTGGGCTTGCCGGTCTTCTCCTCCCATATCCCTATTATGTCGTCGATTATCTGAAAAGCGATGCCTATCTTGCGCCCGAAGTTTCTGAAGTGGTTTATTGTGCTCTCGTCCCGCGTGGCGAGCATCGCACCTATGTGGGTGCTCGCCTCTATGAGCGCGGCGGTCTTTCGGGAGATCATGTCCAGATAGCTCTCCACGGTTATGTCCATCCGCTCCTCAAAGCTCATGTCCAGGTACTGCCCCTCGCACAGCTCCATTATTGTCTTGTTTAATATGGCGAGCACCTCCACAGTCTTCTCATCGGTGACGTTGTAGTCCCTGAGCCTCAGGGCTGCGAGGTTCGCAAGCACGTGCATCCCGTCGCCGGCGTTAATCGCATGGGGTATGCCGAAGAGCTTCCACAGCGTGGGGCGGTGCCTGCGCTCCTCGTCCATGTCCTCTATGTCGTCGTGAATCAGGGAGAAGTTGTGTATCAGCTCAATCGCCGCCGCCGCAGGTAAAGCCTTGGTGTAAACGCCGGCGAGGGCTTTGTAGGTGAGCAGGCAGAGCGTCGGGCGGAAGCGCTTCCCGCGGTACTGCTTCGCTGGCTTAAGCGACTCGTCCAGCCAGCCCAGGTGGTACTCCATCATCTCATAAAGCCTTCTGGGTTCCCCACGCTGGAGAAAAACAGCCTTTATCTCGCTGTCAATCATCTCTATGTGCTCCGCAAGAATCTCCTCCGCGCGCATTGCCACACCTTCAGAAGCTTGCCTACCTTTGGTCTCGGAGAATAAAAAAGTTTCTGTATTATTAACTGTGCCGCACGGCTGCGGATGTGCAGCCGCTTTGCCGGAGACACTTTTCATTTTTCCAGCGCTCTCGGGAAAGGAAGATATGGGCGGCGGTTTAAGGGGATAATATCCTTCCCCCACCCCCCGGGTGAAAACCTTTATACCCGCTGAGCAGAAAATTAAAAGGAGATGCCATCGAAGAGCTTCAAGGACCTGCTCTCAGCGGAGGAGAGCCTTTTCAGAAATCCTGAGGTCTTTGACCCTGACTACGTGCCGGAGGAGTACCTGCACCGCGAGGCTCAAATGCGCAGCATAGCGGCCTGCATCAAGCCTGCGCTGCGCGGAGAGCGCCCCCTCAACGCGCTCATCCACGGCCCACCCGCAACTGGAAAGACCACCGCCATGAGAAAGCTGTTTGAGGAGCTTGAGGACATACCCGAAGCAAGGCGCATCGCTGGAGTGCACATAAACTGCCAGATAACCGCCACCAAGTTCGGAATCTTCTCCCTCATCCACAAGGCGGTGGTGGGGCATCTCCCTCCAGAGACGGGGGTGCCCTTCTCAAAGGTGTACGAGGCGATTTTCAGAAAGCTGCGCCGCGAGCGCAGGGTTCTCCTGGTCGTGCTTGACGACATGGACCACCTCTTCCATGACCGCTACGCTAATGAGGTGCTCTACGACATACTGCGCGCCCACGAGGTCTTTCCCGGAGTAAAGACGGCGATCTTCAGCATAGTGAGCGGCACCGAGTTCCTCTACAAGCTCGCGGACAGGGTGCGCTCCATGTTCAGAGCGCAGGAGATATACTTCCCGCCCTACAGCGCGGGTGAGATGTACGACATACTCAAGCGCAGGGCTGAGCTCGGGTTCTTCCCGGGAGTTATAAGCGATGAGCTTGTTGAGAAAATCGCAAGCTATGCGTATGAGCACGGCGACCTGAGGCTGGGCATAGAGCTCTTAAAGGTGAGCGCCCTTACCGCGGAGTCCCACGCCTCGCGGAAGATTGAGGAGGAGCACCTGGAGGAGGCCTACGCCAAGGCCAGCACGGCGACGCTGCGCTCCCTGGTGGAGCCCCTCTCGGTGCAGGAGAAGCTCCTGCTCAGGCTCCTGTGCGAGGCCGAGCAGGGAATAACCTCGGGCAGGCTCTACGAGCGCTTCTCAGCCGTGGAGAGGCTGAGCTACACAAAATTCTACCGCATCCTGAGAAAGCTGGAGGAGCTCCGCCTGGTTGAAACCAGGCCGGTAAGCGGAGAAGGGAGAGGGAGGAGCAGAGAGATATTCCTGCGCCCCTCGAGGGAGGAGCTTCTGAAGGTGCTCCCATGCGAGTGACGGTTCTCCGCCTGGGTCACAGGGTGGAGCGCGACAAGCGCGTTACCACGCATGTGGGCTTAGTTGCAAGAGCCTTTGGCGCGAGCGGCATGGTGCTAACCACCCCCGACGAGAAGGTTGTTGAAAGCATCCGCAGGGTTGTCGCAAGCTGGGGTGGCGATTTCTCTGTTAAAGTGGAGCCGGAGTGGCGCAGGGTTATCAGGGAGTGGAGGGGCACAAAGGTGCACCTGACTATGTACGGCGAGCACGTGGACGAGAGGATAGACGAGATACGCGCCGCTGGCAGAGATGTGCTTGTTGTGGTGGGCGCGGAGAAGGTGCCGGCGGAGGTTTTTCAGCTGGTGGACTACAACATAGCCATAGGGCACCAGCCCCACAGCGAGGTGGCGGCTCTTGCGGTGTTCCTGGACAGGCTCTTTCAGGGAGAGGAGCTGCACCGCGAGTTTAAGGGCAGGCTGAGGGTGGTGCCCTCTCCGCGGGGGAAGCGGGTTGTCGAGAGCTGAGCGCCTCCTCATAGTGGGGGTGCACACCCGCCCGGCGGTGGCTTCGGCGAAGCGCTCTGGCTACGCTGTGGAGAGCGCCGACTACTTCGGCGATGCGGATTTGAAAAGCCTCGCCGACGCCTCGCTCAGCATAGTGGAGCAGAGGCCCTACCGCTCCTGCGGGAGGTTTGCGGAGCAGTACTCCGACGAGAAACTGCTCGCACTCGCGGAGCGCCTCTCCGGGGACAGGATAGTCCTGACCTCCACTCTGGACATGCGCAGCAAGAAGATCGCCGGCATCTCGGGTAAAAGGGCGAAGAAGCTGAAGGACAAGGCCTACCAGCTGGCGAGGGTCAGGAAGCTCGGCATAGCCATGCCCGAGACCAGGATGGTGCGCAACAGAGACGAGGCTGTAGAGGCTGCCCGCGATATGGGCTTCCCGGTGGTGCTCAAGCCTGCGCTGGGCGCAGGAGGCGCGGGCGTGGTGCTGGCAAGGCGCGGGGAGGAGATTCCTCAGATAGGGGAGCGCTGCCTGGTGCAGGAGTACATTAAAGGTAGAGCGATAAGCGTCTCCACCCTTTCGGCAGGCGATGAAAGCGTGGCAATCTCAACGAGCACGCAGCTTCTGGGCTCAAGGCTTGCGAACGCGGAGGGCTTCATGTACTGCGGGAGCGTGGCGCCCTACTCCAGCGACGGGCGGCTTTTGAGCCTTGCGGAGGAGATATCCCGCCTCTTTAATCTAAAGGGCTGGAACGGCATCGACTTCGTGCACGCGAGGGGTGAGTACTACTTCATCGAGCTCAACCCGCGCTTCCAGGGCACCCTCGATGCGGTGGAGCGCGCCTACGGCATCGCGATAGCGGAGGCGCACCTCGCCGCCTGCGACGGCGAGCTTCCGGAGCAGCGCCCGCAAGCGAAGCGATTCGCCGCGAGGCTTACGCTGTTTGCGCGCGAGAGAAGCATAGTGAGGGGAAACCTGGCGAAGCTGTGCTGCGACGTTCCGCGCAGGAACGTAATTGTGGAAGCGGGCGAGCCGGTTACGACGGTGCTGGGCTCGGGGAGAAGCAAAAGCGAGGCGCTGCAGGAGGTTAAGGAGAAGGCGAAGCTTGTGCGCACCCGCTTTCTGTTCCCGGTGGGCGAAGCTTTTTAAACCACCCCGCAAAAAGCTAACCTGAGATGAGCCTGGAGGAGCTTCGCAGGGAGATAGATGGGATAGACGCCCAGCTCCTGGAGCTGCTGAGGCGCAGGATTCGCATCGCCGAAGAGGTGGGCAGGTACAAGCTCGCCCGGGGCATGCGCATCGAGGACCCCGAGCGGGAGAGGCAGGTGCTGGAGAGGGCTCTCGCAAACGCCGGCGAGCTGAGCCGCGAATTTGTGCGCGACATCTTCGAGAGGATCATCCTGGAGAGCAAGCGCGCCCAGAGGCAGGGGAAGGTTGCGATACTCGGACCGAGGGGGACCTTCTCGGAGGAGGCGGCGCTTAAGTTCGTGAGCTCGCCCCACCTTGTGCTTGCCCGCGACATCGAGGAGATTTTCGACCTGGTGGAGCGGGGCGAGGTTGAGTTCGGCGTCCTGCCGGTGGAGAACTCCCTGGAGGGGAGCGTGGCCCTGGCTCTTGAACTGCTGGTTAAGAGGGACGTAAGGGTCTACGCCGAGGTGATTCTGGACATAAACCACCACCTGCTGGCGCTGCCTGGGGTGAAGCTGGGCGACATCCGCAGGGTAATCTCCCACCCGCAGGCGCTGGCGCAGTGCAAGGGCTTCCTCTCGAGCCTGGGCGTGGCTACAGCGAACTACCCCAGCACCGCGGACGCCGCGCGGGAGGTGAAGGAGAAGCAGCTCCGCGACACAGCGGCGATAGCGCCCCTCGCGGCGGCTAAGCTCTACGGCTTAGCGGTGCTGAAGGAGAACATTCAGGACCTGGACCAGAACCAGACGCGCTTCTTCATCCTCGCGAAGAGGGACCACGCGCCCACGGGCAGGGACAAGACCTCGATTATCCTGAGCCTAAAGGACAAGCCGGGCGCGCTCTACGAGGTACTTGCGAGCTTTGCAAAGGCTAAGGTGAACCTCACGAAGATAGAGTCGCGCCCCTCGAGGAAGGCGCTGGGCGACTACATCTTCTTCATAGACTTCGAGGGGCACCGCAGCGAGGCAAGGATAAAGCGCGTGCTCGCCGAGGTTGAGCGCCGAGCCTCCTTCCTTAAAATCCTCGGCAGCTATCCCGCGGGGAGATGAGATGGGCTTCCTGGGCATGGACCACGGCACCCGGGAGATACGCTTCTACCTCCTGCCCGAGAACCTCCGCTTCTCAATCCCTCGCGAAAAAGCCGCCCGCGGGGGCGTGCTGCGCGAGATTGAGCGCAGGGTTGAGCTCTCGCAGATTGAGCTCGCGGGCATAACCCACGGGATGGGCGATGCAATAAGCGCCATAACACCAATCGAGAGGGTGGAGAACCGCGGGGTCCTGCCCGGAGGCGGCGCAGGTGAGCACGTGGGCGGCGGGGAGCGCGCCTTCGACGAGATTGCGCGGAGCGGAATCAGGGCGGTGGTTATTCCGGGGCTCCACCGCGGCATCGCAAGCTTGGACGAGCGCATGCGGGCGCTTTACTCGCACATGGCGAGCGCCGAGAAGGTGAGCATAGCCTACGACGCCTATTTGAAGGTGAAACGGGAGCTCAATGCGGAGAGCTTCATAGTGAGCGACATAAGCTCAAACACGGTGAGCATCGCCGTCAACGAGGGGAGAATTGCGGGCGCCATAGACGCCTGCCTGGGCGCGATAGGCATGCTGCACGGCCCTCTTGACCTTGAGGCGATACGCCGCATCGACGGCGGGGAGCTCACTGCCAACGAGGCCTTCTCCAGCGCGGGGGCTGTGAAGATATACCCCTTCTCACACTTCGACGAGGTGCTGGAGCCGAAGAATGAAAGAGCAAAGCTCGCGCTTGATGCCCTTCTTCTCAGCGTCGAGATGGAGATCCGCTCCCTCTTTGCGCTTCTCGAGCCCGAGGCGATAGTCATCACCGGTGGAGCGGGCGCCCATGATGCGGTCTTTTCCAGGCTCGCCGAGAGGCTGCGCGAGCTGGCGCCGGTGCTGCGCATAGACGGGGACAGCGCCGCCCGCGGCAGCGCGGAGATTGCCAGAGCGGTGCACGAGGGCGAGAGGGAGATTCTCGGCATACGGGTGGAGGTTTGAGCATTTATGTAAATTCATGCTCAGCTTATATGAGAGTTGGAGTATCAGCTTCTTACCACTTCTGCAGAAGGAAACCTCCCGCAGTCAGAAAAGCATCCGGAAAGCCCTGAAGAGGAGGTACTCACCTTTATGTTCAAGTTCGACAGCGGCTGCATGCAGAGAGTTAGGTGAGCTTACGCCAAGGTGGTTGATCCTGTAAAAGAGATGCAGGGCAGAGTGGCCGAAAACATGGTGGAAGAAGTTAAAGGACTATCTCCGCTCAGCCATGGAGTACCTGCTGATGAGACCCACGTTGGTGCTTTTCACCGTACGCCTGAAGGCGACAAGTTCCTCGGGCACTGGCTCAAGGCGCTCCACCATCTCTTGGGAGTCCACCATCTCACCGCCTGGCACGAGCCTTCCCGCGGGAATCTCCACTCCGACCACGAGGGCGCCGTGCATGACAACGCAGCCATCGCCGAGCTTCGCCTTGAACACCGTAGCCCTGAAGCCGATGAAGCACTCCTCACCGACCTCGCAGGGGCCGTGCACTATGCTGCCGTGCGCCAGCGAAGAGCCCCTGCCTATTTTCACCTGCGAGCCGGCGAGAGCATGGATTATAACACCATCCTGGACGTTGCATTCATCTCCTATAACCACTGCTGAGCCCTCCTCGTCCGCCCGTATCACCGCTCCCGGGGCAACGAATACCCTTCTCCCTATCCTCACGTTGCCTATAACCGCGGCGTTTTCGGCTATGTAGCACTGCTCCTCAACCCGGGGTTCACCCACATCCGGAAGTTTGAGCATCATTCCTGACACCACACACGGTTCAGAGTCCGGCCTTATAATTTTTTTCCAACCTCTTGGGCGCTTTAAAACCCCTCACCTACGCAGGCGCTATCAGTGAAAAACACCCCGCCGGAGGCTGCTGTAACCAGATTTATTATGCACGAGAAAGGAGGGGTTTGCAGGACGCGGGTTCCTCAGTAAAGGGGCGTTATACTCCTTGCCCCGCCTGCCCCGCATGAATCATAATGCGGAGCTACCACATGTGTGACCTCTGTTTCTAACCGATATAGCGCATCTCGTCATCTGTGGGCTCCCGGCGTATTATCCCCATGTCCTCCATCATCTTGCGCTCAAGCTTCGCCGCCTCCTCAACGCGCCTTGCGGCATCTTTGACGCGCTTCCTCAGGCGCTCCATGCTCACCTCCACACCAAGAAGTGATGTGAGCACCTCCAGCACAGCGCGGGCGCTGTTGGGGTCCACATAAAAGCCGGAGGTTTCTCCCATCAGGCAGGCGCCATAAATGCGGCGGCGCTTTCCCTGGCTCAGCAGCATTCCTGAGACACCTATAATCTGCCCAGCTCCGTCACGCTTCACGACGACGCCTCTCTCCTCGAGCAGCGGTATGTAACGCGGATGGTTAACCGCACCAAAAACGCGGGGAGAATCCACCGGCCTGCCCACACCAAGACCGCCGAGGGTGTACATCTCCCTGGCGCCAAGCTGAGAAGCGATATCCAGTATCTTCTCACACAGCAGGTACTGTCCCTCGGGAGAGGTGCTCTGGGTGTTCCCCACCACAAAAATTATGTCTTTCTTATCCCCCTGCCAGTAGTAAAACTCGTTCTTCATCTCTTCTATTATTCCGGACCTTCGGATAACCACATGTGGAGGGAAACTGGCGGAATAGAGCCTGGCGAACTTCTTTGCACGCAGCTCGCGTATCATATGCGTCGCTGCTATCTTCCCCACATGTCCTATACCTGGGAGCCCCTCCACCAGCACCGGTGACTTCAGCTCAGGTCTGCGGGTGTAAACAACCTCAAACTGCATGCTCCTTCCCCTCTCTCATCAGCTCACGCTTCAGCCTGCGCCTGTACTCACCGTAAGGATCTTCCGGCGAAAACCTCGGCGGATGCGGCGAGACGGTGGGCTCACCGCAGACCCTGCAGGTATCCTTCAGGGTATAAACCCTGCACACCTTGCACACCTTGAGGCGATTCATCGGCTACTTTTCCTCTTCTATCTCCCGGTAGAACTTACCTTCGCCACCCTTCGACACCACAAAATTTATTGCGTGCTCTGCCGTCTTCCTCAGTGCCTCTTCGGCTGTTTTGTAGTCGTAGGCCACCACAGTGATACGGTACCTGGGCGAGCCTACATAGCTTATATCGAGACTCACATCATCCCCGTGCTTGAGGCTCTTTGCGGAGATTAGAGCCTCACGGATTATTTCAACACCATCCGGAGCACGGGAGCGCAGGTCCACATACCCGTCTATCTTAACCCTGGGTATCGAGACATTCTCCTGCGCCAGCTTCACCAGAGGTTTTATCCACTCCCGGGGTATCTTCACCCCCCTGAGCGCCTCCTCTCCCAGGGCAGACATCTCTTCAAAGGCCCCGTATATTTCACCGAACTCCTCCTCCAGTACAAATCCCACTTCCCGGTACGCCTGGTCAAGGCTCTTTCCCAGCTGCGTAGCCGCCATCTCAAGCAGCTTCTCTGCCTTCTGGGCACGCTTCCACTCCTGCATCTTCTTCTTCCTGGCGGCATCGCTCACGCGGCGAAGCGACAAATCAATGTGCCCCTTCCGCCTGTCAACCGCAAGGACCTTGGCCACAGTTTTCTGCCCTTCCTTCACAAAATCACGGATGTTCTTTATCCAGGTGGAGGCCACCTCGGAAATGTGAATGTAACCCTCCCTGTCCTTGTATTCGTCAAGCCTGGCAAAGGCTCCGTGGGGGTACACCTTCGTTATGGTACAGACCACCAGGTCACCCTCACTTGGGAAGGGCTCACGCTTCAGAACCAAATCCCTTCACTCCAGCACGGAAATTATTCTGGTAAGCACCCTGACCTTGCCTCCGGTGGGCACCGCAAGTGTTTTCCCGCATACCAGGCACTGCACCTTCGAGGAGGCAGAACCGAATATTACCTGTTCATTGCTGCAGTCGTCGCACTTAACTCGCAGGAAGCGGGAGCGTGGTTTGGGAATCAGGTCCTCCTCCAATTATACCGCCTCCATTTCCAGCTTCCTAACCCTGAAGCCACGCATGCTGTGGGCCTTCTTACAGCTCTTGCACCTCAGTATCAGCGCCACGCGCTTTGTTGGCTTTGAACCACTCGGGAGCGGACGCGGGAATCCTCCGTAGCCAGCCAGCACACGACGGAACTGCCTCTGGCCGGCCTTGAGCTCGCTGGCCTTGCGCTTCTTGACCTTCAGCACCTCATGCACAGTGTGCCTCTTGCAACTGGGACAGTAAGTTCGCTTCTCTTTTGGCATCTTCATAACTATCACCGAAAGTGGGGTTAAAAGCTCGTAGAACACAAATATAAAAGTTTCGAGGGTGACGCAGGTAAGGCTAATGATTAACGTCTGCAATCACAGCTCAAGGTCCTCCCTGGTGTAGATGGTAAATCCCCCCTCATGGTACAGCAGAGGAAAATAGTGGGTGTCATGGTTGGTGGCACGCATCTTCACTATGCCTATGTAGCGCTCAAGGGAGGTGAGTATCCCTCCCCTGCGCTGGAAAAGCAGATGTATTATGCCGTCGCTCAGGAACTCCTCAACGCCGTATTCGCCGTAGCGCCCTCCCTCCGGAGGCATCTCTGAAATCAGCAGGGAGGTAAAGCCGAGGTCGCTGAGGGACTTGAAGAAGAAGTATATCTCAGCCCGCACATCCTCAATGGTGGTGAGAGAGTACAGCGCATTCAGCGAGTCCAGTACGAGGAGCTCATACTTTTTTTCGTCCTTCATTTCCTTCAGAAATCCGGATAGCTTCTGAATCCAGTTTTCCACTCTGCGCTCCTTCACCTTCTCCTTAATGTCGTTGAAGCTCACAATGTCCACAGCTCTCTCCTTCATGTCCAGCTTCTCCATGTGGATGAGAAGGCTGCGCGGGTCCTGCTCAAGAGTAACATAAAGCCCCGGGATTCCCGCGTTTATTGAGTTGTGGTACAGGATGCTGTAGGCGAGGGAGGACTTCATTGTGCCAGCGGTGCCGCAGATGAGGTTCACACTTCCTTTCGGAATTCCTCCCTCCATTTTCTCATCAAGACCACGCACAAAGGTTTTGACCCTGGGGATTGACATTATCATAAAGTATCCCCAGTCCCTATTTATACCTTTTCTCATACCAGGGTGAGAAGCAGGGAGTTGCGCGTACCGGGGCCAAAGCCAAGTATGAATATGGTTATCTTTATTATGCGGTAGTAGAGCTCATCACCCTCCTCACGCCGCCACTTCTCCAGCAGATAGAGAACTGTGCCAACAACAACAAGCTTCAGAGGTATCATCACCGCAGCTGTTCCGGCCAGGTTTATAAAGATCTCGGGGAGTATGTGCTCCTCGCCGAAGTAGAAGTAGTCTATGCCAATGAAGGTGCCGCTGGCGTCCAGCAGATGGGCGAAGACTATTCCCAAGTTGCCGCTGGAGTGGAGAAATCCCAGACCTGCAACTCTGGCGACGAGGTAAACCCCCAGGGTGAGCAGAGCCGCCAGGGTGACGGGATAAAAGAATCTCACGGGAGAGGTCATCTCTGCGATGAGCTTCACCAGGAAGTAGGGCACAGTTACCGCACCCAGGGCGAGCACAACCTTCCAGTACTCTATACCCGCACGCTTCTGCACCGCAAGCCCTATGCCCACGAGTGCTGCCCCGTAGGCCACACCCAGCACGTATATACCCGGTGTGACGCTCCACCACTGGGACTTTTCATAAACCCCGGCGTCGGCGAGCATTCGCACAGTAATGGCCAGAAGGATGGGGGGTATTAAAGCAAGCATAAAACCCCTGTCGGGAGTAATCCTGGTGAAGAGGTACCTCCTGAGCGCCCAGAGGATTATCAGCAGAATTACAAAACTCTTTGCATAGTCGAGGGGGGTGTACACAGCCATCTTCTCACCTGCAGAGAAACACTCCTCCCAATTGTATAAATATTTGTTTTTACATAGTGTAGTTAAGCGTTCCACCGGGTTTCAGTAATAGATGAGGGAAATGTAATGGGAGGAAGCACAATATCTGCCCTGCTGATAATCTCTATTCTGCTGCAGCTTTCCGCTGCCGCTCTGGCTCTGAGGCATGTGCTGAGCAGGGGTGCAGGGGTATGGCTCCTCTTTGCCGCTGCCTTTCTGCTCCTTTCACTGCAGACCATCCTTCTGCTCCGTGGTGGAAGCGGCGCCTCCAGCACCATCTTACTCCTTATGGCATCCGCTGCGCTTTCCGGAGGGATGTTCTATACCAGCCGCAATGTTGACGGGAACGGAGCGGAATCTGAGCAGACCTACCGTACTCTGGTGGAGACTATGAACGAGGGCGTCCTGACGCTGGACAGAGAGGGAAAAATTACCTACGCAAACTCAAAGGCTGCCGAATTGCTGGCAGCCAGCACTCCGGAAATTGTTGGAACATCCATCTCAGTTTACTGCGGCGGAGAGTGCTCCCGCCAGTTTATTCAGGGGATACACAGGCCGGGAACTCCGATCTCACTGGAGACGTGTATAAGGGATGCTGCTGGCAGGACCAGGGAGGTGCTGGTGAACATGTCACCGGTTTTGAATGATAGGGGAGAAATAACGGGCACCGTTGCCACCTTCTCTGACATCACACAGCTTAAGAATACGGAAGAAATGCTCAGAGAGTATGCAGAGAAGCTCAAGCGCAGCAACGAACTCAAGGACCTGTTTATAGACATACTGCACCACGACCTGCTGAACTATACAAGCATAATAAAGGGATACGCGGAAGTCGGGCTTGCCGGCGGAGTAGGGAGAAAGGAGGCAGAGATTATTAAAAGAAACGTGGAGAGGATTGTAGAGGTTATAGAAAATGCCACAAAGTTTTCAAAACTGAGGGACATGGAGAGAATCACAAAGGTCAGGCTTGACCTCGCGGAGGTCGTCTCTGATGTTGTGGAGGAGCTGCAACCAGCTTTTAATGGGGCAGGTATGATGGTGGAAAACAGTATAAACAGGAATATGGTGATAAGGGCAAGCCCCCTCGTAAGGGAGATATTCTGGAACCTGCTGAACAACACCACAAAGTACGCCAGGGAAGGGAAGATAGTAAGAGTGGATGCTGAGGAGTTATGGGACTCCTGGGTGGTGAGGGTTGTGGACTTCGGAGCAGGTGTGCCGGCGGAGCAGAAGAAAAGAATTTTCAACAGATTTTCCAGGGTTGAAAGGGAGGGGGTGAAGGGTTCGGGTCTGGGCCTTGCGATTGCAAAGCGGATAGCGGAGCTCCATGGCGGCAGGGTGGGGGTGGAGGACAACCCTGCAGGCGGGAGTGTCTTCTGGGTGGAGCTACCCAAGGGGGGGTAGGAGGATGGTAAGGGTAATGGTGGTGGACGATGAGCCAGATATAAGAATGGTGCTCTCCAAGATGCTGAGGAAACGCGGATATGAGGTTGAGCTGTGCGAGAGCGCTGAGGAGGCGCTGGAGCTGCTCAGCACCGGAAAGCTCCCGGACGTAATAATAATGGACCTGATGATGCCGGGGATGAGCGGAATCGAGGCGTGCAGGGCGATTAAATCAGATGACAGGCTGAGCGGAATTCCGGTGATAATACTTACTGTAATGTCAGAGCCTGAGGCAAAGGAGGAAAGCAGGGAAGCCGGCGCAGATGCACATGTGGACAAGCCAATAAATATGGCAAAGCTTTTCAGCACCATCGAAAAACTGCTTCAGAAATAGCTAAATATAGAGAAATGACTTTTATTTTTCTATGCGTGCGAAGTGGATGCAGCTGCCCCGGAGTGTTGTGGCAGGAGAGGAAGCACTCTCACAGCTTCCGGAGCTTGTCAGGTGCCTGAAGCTGAAGGGCAGCTGCCTGATGCTCACCGGTAGAAAAACCGCAGGGGTAGCGGGTAGGCGTGCCGCGCAGCTGCTGGGGAGGGAGCGCAGTGTGGAGCTAATGGAGGTAAAGGAGGCGAGCTTTTCCAGCGTAGAGAGGGCGCTCGAGCTGGCGAAGAGCTTCGGTGCCGAGTTTCTGGTTGCGGTGGGCGGTGGAAGGGTCATCGACGTGGCGAAGCTTACGGCGAAGTTTCTCGGTGTAGAGTTTATTAGTGTGCCCACGGCAGCGAGCCACGACGGCATCGCCAGCTCCAGGGCATCGATAAGGAGGCAGGGAAGCTTGGTATCAGAAGAAGCCGTCGCTCCGCTTGGTGTGCTCGCAGACATAGACATAATCGCCTCCGCACCCTTCCGGCTGACGGCAAGCGGCTGCGGAGACGTGCTCGCCAAGCTGACCGCCACCCGCGACTGGGAGCTTGCGCACCGCGTTGTGGGCGAGGAGATAAGCGAGTACTCCATCGCCCTGTCCAGGATGAGTGCGAAGATAGTGCTGCGCTCCTCATCGAAGATGGGCACGCGGGAGGGTGTGCGCAGGCTGGTAAAGGCGCTGATCTCCTGCGGCGTGGCGATGAGCATCGCAGGAAGCTCAAGACCTGGCTCCGGTTCTGAGCACAAGTTCAGCCACGCTCTGGATGTGATAGCGCAGGAACCCGCGCTGCACGGCGAGCAGTGCGGCGTCGGGGCGATAATGATGATGTACCTGCACGGCGGCGACTGGCGCGGAATTAAGCAGGCGCTCGCCGAGATAGGCGCCCCCACCTGTGCAGAGGAGCTGGGGGTGAGCAGACGTGAGGTGGTGGAGGCGCTTTTCAGGGCAAGGGAAATAAGGCCCCACAGGTACACCATCCTTGAGCACGTGAATCTGAGCAGGGATAAGGCAGAGAAGGTTGCCAGAGCCACAGGGGTAATTTGAATGCGGGTCACTCTGATGGACAGGAGATACGCGAAGCGGGGCTATGCCTTTATACACTATGGTGCAGCAGAGGAATGTGAGGGATGCAGGCTGAGCAGGGTTTGTGTTGAGAATCTGGAGAAGGGCAGGAAATACAGGGTGGTGGCTGTGAGGGAGCGCCTGCACAGCTGTGCCCTGTGGGGTGAGGCGGTGGTGGTGGAGGTGGAAGAGGCAGAGGTTGAGGCGAGCATGGAGAAGAAGTGTGCACTGATAGGCGCCACCATCTCCTTTGAGCCCCTGGCCTGCGACAGGGTACTGTGCAGCAGCCACCCGCTCTGCCTCCCCGAGGGTTTAGAAGCAGGAGACCGCGTGGTGGTGCTCCAGACGGGCGGGAGAATTGAATGTGAGCGCGGTCTTGCGCTGGTAAAGGTGGCACTCCGCCGCGTGAAACGTTAATTATAAAAAGGTCGGGAGACAGGTTTAGCCGATGTTTGGCAAAATCCTGGTGGCAAACCGCGGCGAAATCGCAGTGCGCGTGATGCGCGCGTGCAGGGAGCTTGGCATAGCCACTGTGGCTGTTTACTCGGAGGCAGACAGGCATGCGCTGCATGCGAAGTATGCGGATGAGGCTTATCTTATAGGCGCGCCGCCGCCCAGCCAGAGCTACCTGAACATCGATGCGATTCTCGACGCTGCTGAGAAGAGCGGCGCGGACGCCGTTCACCCGGGCTACGGATTTCTGGCGGAGAACGCTGAGTTTGTGCGCGCGTGCGAGAAGCTGGGCATAACCTTCATCGGCCCCAGCAGCAGGGCGGTAGAGCTGATGGGGAGCAAGATAGAGGCGAGGCGAACAATGCGCCGCGCTGGCGTGCCGGTTGTGCCCGGGAGCGAGGGAGAGGTGAGCTCGGCAGAGGAGGCGAAGGAGATAGCCTCGCAGATAGGCTACCCCATTGTGCTGAAAGCCTCCGCGGGTGGAGGCGGAATAGGGATGAAGGTTGTTAGAAGCGAGGCCGAGCTGGAGCAGGCGATGGAGTCAGCGAGCAGCGTGGCAAAGTCTGCCTTCGGCGACGCAACGCTCTTCGTCGAAAAGTTCCTCTCAAGTCCGAGGCACATAGAGTTTCAGGTGCTCGCAGACAAGCGTGGCAAAACGCTGCACCTGAATGAGCGCGAGTGCTCAATCCAGCGCAGGCATCAGAAGCTGATAGAGGAGTGCCCCTCGCCGGTGGTTACGCCCGAGCTCAGGGAGCGCATCGGCGGACTCGCGGTTAAAGCCGCGAAGTCCATAGACTACACCAACGCGGGCACTGTGGAGTTCATCTACTCGCAGGGGGAGTTCTACTTCCTGGAGATGAACACCCGCCTGCAGGTGGAGCATCCCATCACAGAGCGCACCACGGGTATAGACATAGTGAAGGAGCAGATACGCATCGCCGCGGGGGAGGAGATAGAGTTTGAGCAGGAGGATGTTCCGCTATTCGGGCATGCGATAGAGTGCAGAATCAACGCCGAGGACCCGCTTAACGACTTCGCACCCTCGCCGGGCAAGATTACCCGCTACCGCTCTCCAGGCGGGCCGGGAATAAGGATAGACTCGGGCGTGCGAATGGGGTACACAATTCCGCCCTACTACGACCCCATGATCTCAAAGCTCGTCGCCTGGGGGCGCACTCGAGAGGAGGCCATTGCGAGGATGGAGCGCGCCCTGAGCGAGTACATAATCACCGGCGTTAAGACGAATATCCCCTTCCACAAGGCGGTGATGCGCAATGAGGCCTTCCGCAGGGGTGAGCTTTCCACCAGCTTCATAGAGGAGCAGAACATCCTGGCAAAGATACCCGGGATAATAAAGGAGGACGAGGCGAGGCTCAGAAAGCTCGCCGAGGCGTTTCGCGAAGATAGACGCGTCGCGGCTATTGCCACGGCGGTGAGCATGTACATGAGCGAGGCGAAGAGAAAAGCAGAGGAGAAGTACGAGAGGGAGTAGCTACCACTTCAGCGAAGGGGGCGAGTTTACAGAGAAGTACACCGCCTTTTGCCCGCCGGGGTTCCTTATCCTGTGCTTTAAACTTGAGTCGAACCACATGAAGTCGCCCTCGCGGAGCAGGAAGCGCTCCCCTTCCACCTCCACCTCAATCTCGCCTTGCAGCACTATCCTGAGCTCCTCTCCAGGGTGGGAGTACACCCTGGGTATCTCTGCGCGCGGCTCGAGCTCCACCACCATGCCCTCGAGCTTTGAGCTTCTCACCAGGAGGCGTATCGCACCGGAGCCGGGGTTTATCTCCTTTTCCCCCTCCCCCCAGCGGAAGATTTTTAGCCTTTTCTCCATAATTATCTTTTTAACCCCCTGAATAGAAATAGTTTTTCATGAGCGAACTTCTGAGCCTGCTGATTGAGCGCATGGGGAGCTTTGTCTCAGGTGAGGAGCTCGCCTCAAAGCTGGGGGTGAGCAGAACCGCTGTGTGGAAGCAGGTGCACGCCCTCAAAGCGAGAGGGGTGGAGATAGAGGTGCGCCGGCAGGGGTACCGCCTCCTGAGCAGGCCGGACCTTCTCCTCGAATCAGAGATAAAAAAGCGCCTCAAAACCAGGAGCTTTGGGAGGAGGCTCTACCTTCATCAGCGCGTTGCCTCGACCAGCGACCTTGCAAAGGAGCTCGCACGCTCGGGCGAAGAGGAGGGCAGCGTGGTTGCTGCGGAAGAGCAGACCCGCGGAAGGGGCAGGGTGGGCAGAGCGTGGCTCTCGCCGCGGGGCGGGCTGTGGTTTTCGCTGATTCTGCGCCCCAGCATTGCACCCCACGAGGCGCCCAGAATAACCCTTGCCTTCGGCGCGGCGGTGGCAAAGACTCTGCGGAGGCTATACCACCTGGATGCGAGCATAAAGTGGCCCAACGACGTGCTCATCGGCGAGAGAAAGGTGTGCGGAATTCTCACCGAGGTGGAGGCGGAGCTGGATGTGCTCACCTTCCTCGTAGCTGGGGTGGGAATAAACGCCAACAACTCCACCCGGAGCTTTCCTGAGGAGATCCGCAAAGGTGCAACCTCTCTCAGGGAGGAGCTCGGCAGGAGCGTGGACAGGAATGAGCTGCTTGCCGAGCTGCTGAACGAGTTCGAGCGCTCCTACGAGGTATTTCTGAAGAGCGGAAAGGGTAGCCTGCTCATGGACTGGCAGGACCTGTGCTCCACTCTGGGCAGGAAGGTGAGGATACTGACGCCGAGGGAGACCTTAGAGGGTGAGGCTGTTGCGATAGACCGGGAAGGGGCGCTTCTGGTCAAAACATCTACAGGCGAGCGCAGGCGGGTGCTCTACGGGGAGTGCATACACCTGAGGTGATTTTCAGAGGTTATCCCTCTCCCAGCAGGTTATGAACACTACCAGAGAGGGCAACGCCTACAT
>WANX01000084.1 GCA_015521565.1 Candidatus Hydrothermarchaeota archaeon | reverse complement strand
TCTAACTTCCTCCGCCTATATGGATTGTTCTACAACCACGCAAGGGTGCACCAAACCCTGGGAGAACCGCCTGACCCAGTGCCAGGAGAAACAGAATTTGAACGATTCTGCAACCTCCTAAGGGTGGTTAAATCCTAAACTTGACAGCACCAATAAGACCATTAGAAAAGGTGATGCAGGTCTCTATCCAACAAAACTCTTCACAGATGGAAACTGGATTATTGAGACGGATCTCAAGGAAAACAGAGAATCAATTGGTTATACAGATATTATAAATGGAAAATGGAGAAATTATTTCTTTAAAGTATATTCAAATTCGGAAATCACAAATTTAGAAATTGCAAAACGTTCTCTTCGTATTAGTCTTATTAGTGTGGTTATAATGGCAATAATAGGAATCGCAACTATCGGAATTCAATTAATTATTGGAATAATTCAATATATCTTGCAAAAAAGATATGAATTTTAAAACGAGCAAAGCTTTCGCCGTCCTATGATAACTTACATGTTATCCGGCAATTATTTCGCCTCATGGTATCTTTTATCACTTCCTTCTCAGTCCAGTGCATGAACTTTCACACGATTAGCAAACGTCTTGGTGATAGACGATAGCGAAGACATACTCAGTATTGTAAAGCGTATGCTTAAAAAGGGTGGATATGATGTTATGACCGCAATCTCTGCGGATAGGGCGCATTAACCATAAATACGTTCATGACATATTTTCTGGAAGACTAAAATAAAAAGAGAGCTACTTGAGCCTTAAAAACAAGGTGCTGATATGTAAATTAGATTTTGACCACCATGATAAGTTTATAAAAGGACAATCGATTAGCTTTTTTATGCACCTTCAGCAAAAGATTACGAAGTTAAAGGACAAGGATAAGGGTGAGATTTATCTCTGAATTTTGATTAATTTATTGTAATGACCGGAAAATGCGCAATATGCGGGGTCAAGGGAGAGGAAATCGCCTCAGAGCTCGGGGTGTGCCTCAGCTGCATAAGGGCCAAGCCGGAGGAGGCGCTCGCCCTGGCGCAGGAGGCGCACGCAGCCTCGCGAAAGCGCTTCGGCTTTCCCGAAAGTGTGCCGAGAGGGGGCGAGGCAAAGTGCACCCTGTGCGTTAATCAGTGCGAGCTCCGCGAGGGGGAGCGCTCCCTGTGCGGGCTGCGCGTTAACCGCAATGGCAGGCTGGTGCACCTCGCGGGCACAGCGCGCGAGGCTGTGGTGAGCGCCTACTATGATGCTTTGCCGACAAACTGCGTCTCCGCCTGGGTTTGCGCTGGCTGCACCGGCGCGGGTTACCCGCGCTACTCCCACGTTGAGCGCGGACCAGAGCTGGGCTACAAGAACCTTGCGGTGTTCTACGGCGCGTGCAGCTTCGACTGCCTCTTCTGCCAGAACTGGGAGTACCGCGAGAACGCTCGTTCGCTTAGACCGAGGATGACGCCGGAGCAGCTTGCCTCGCTTGTTGATGCGCGCACCAGCTGCATCTGCTACTTCGGCGGCGACCCTGCACCGCAAATGGCGCATTCCATAAAGACCAGTGAGGTTGCGCTCCGCGCGAGGGAGGGGAAGATACTCAGGATATGCTACGAGACCAACGGCAGCATGCACCCCGGAGCGCTCAAAAAGGCTGCCAAGCTCAGCCTTGAATCGGGAGGATGCATAAAGTTTGACCTCAAGGCGTGGGACGAGAACCTGCACCTCGCGCTCACAGGGGCGAGCAACCGCTTTACGCTTAAAAACTTCGCCATGCTTGCTGAGCTTGTGGAGGAGCGCCCCTCGCCGCCCTTCCTCATCGCCAGCACCCTGCTCGTGCCGGGCTATGTGGACGCAAGCGAGGTTGAAGCGATAGCGCGCTTCATCGCCGGGCTCAATCCCGAGATTCCCTACGCGCTGCTCGCCTTCTACCCCACCTACACGATGCGCTCTTTGCCCACCACAAGCCGGGCTCATGCAAAGGCATGCTTAGAAGCGGCGAGGCGCCACCTGCGCAACGTTAGGCTGGGCAACGTGCACCTGCTGCGCTAAGCCGCTATTGCTCCCGGCAGGGAGGGCTTCTCCAGGAGCTGAGAATTCACGTAGATGGGCGCGCCCTCGATTAGAGCCAGGATAATCGCATCGCTGGGGCGGGCGTCTATGGGCTCTGCTCCTGCTATATGGATGCTCGCGTAGTAGGTGTCTCCTCTGAGGGAGTCCACGCTCACGTAGCTCACCCTCTTCCCCAGCTTCGCAAGCAGCGCCGCGAAGGTGTGGTGCATCCAGGGGCGGGGCGGCTTCTCCCCCGCTAAGAGGAAGCGCATGCGCTCCCCCTGCTCCCTGCTCACCACCATGGTGAGCCTCCCCTCCGCATCGCTCGCCCTGAGCACCACCAGGTAGCCGAACTCCTCCTCTTTAATATCGCCAATCTCAGCGAGCACATACCCTTGAGGCGGAGATACCTCCTTCTGCACACAGCCTGCAGCACCCATTAGCAGAAGTAGAAGTAAAGCCCGCACCTACCTCACCCTTCCCCCCTGGTAGCGCCCCTCATAGGCCTTTGCTTCGCCAGCTACGCGCGCAAACACAATCTGGGCTATGCGCGCGCCCCTTTCGAGGGTGAATTCGAAGCTGCCTTCGTTTTTTATACCCACTGTGAGCACCCCCCTGTAGCCCGGGTCTATCACCGCTGTGCGCAGGGTAACGCCGCAGCGGAAGAGCGTCGAGCGCTGGAACATAAAAGCTACAAGGTCATGGGGCATGTTCACCCTCTCCATCGTGGTGCACAGGAGGTACTTCCCGGGGGGGAGCAGGTAGCGCTCACCCTCAATCTCGCGGAGCTCTGGAAGAGTGCGCTCCTCTTTGAGCAGCGCAGCGGGTGAGGTAATGTCGTACAGCCTGTCGATGCGCAGGTCCACGCCAGCGCCCTGCACATTCGCCTCCTCCACGTTCTCAAGCAGCCGTTGCTCGCGGATTCTGCGCAGAATCTCCCCGTGGCCCAGGTACATGCTCTTTAATAGCCTCTACCAAAGATAACCTTTACGCTCTGTGCGCGGG
>WANX01000083.1 GCA_015521565.1 Candidatus Hydrothermarchaeota archaeon | reverse complement strand
GGATACCCTATACGAAGCTCGCCGTCGTCGCCTTCGGCTACGAGCGCGGCGAGATTGGGCACCCGCTTGAGGGCTTCGGCTTCCTCGTGCCCCATGAGGAGGGCAAAACCATACTCGGCTGCCTCTGGGATTCCAGCATGTTCGACCACCGGGCTCCCGAGGGCAAGGCGCTGCTGCGCATGATGGTGGGCGGAGCGCGTGCGGAGGAGAAGGCCATGCTGAGCGATGAGGAGCTCATCGAGGCGTGCAGGCGCGACCTCCGCGATACCATGGGCATAGAAGCAGAGCCGGAGATGGTGCGCATCTACCGCCACCGCCGCGCAATACCGCAGTACCTCGTGGGACATGCGGCGCGCCTCGAGAGGATAGAGAAGGGGTTGCGCAATTACCCGGGCATCTTCCTCACCGGCAACGCCTACCGCGGCGTGGGGATAAACGACTGCGTCCACCAGGCAAGAGAGGCGGCGAAGCGTGCGGTGGAGTTCTTGAAGGCGCGGAAAGGCCGCTAACTATATAAGGCACCCCGGGAAGGTATGGTTATGCTTTCAAGGCACGTGGTCCTGCTCTCCGGGAAGGTGCAGCGGGGCGGTTTCAGGAGCTTTGTAAAGAAGCAGGCGCTGCTGCACGGGATAACCGGCTATGCGGAAAACCTGCCCACCGGAGAGGTTCTGCTGGTGCTGGAGGGAGAGGAGGGGGAAATTGAGAAGCTGCTGGAGAAGGTGGAGAGGGAGGCCCCCGCCTTTATAGAGGTGGAGGAGATTCAGAAGAGGAGGGAGAACTACAGGGGGAGCTTCTCGGACTTTGAAAGGAAGGGTGAAGATGTGCTGGAGGGCCTTGAAAGCTCCGGCACGAGGAAGCTCCTGCTCAGGCTTGTGAGCTATGCAAAATCCTCAGACGAAAAGCTTGAGAGGGGCATTGAAATCCTGGGCACCATTAAAAGCCAGCAGGACGAGATGCTGGAGAAGCAGGATCGCATGCTCGAGAAGCAGGATGAGATGCTGGAGAAGCAGGACCGCATGCTGGAGAAGCAGGAGGAGCACATAGAGGTTACTCGCCGCATAGCTGAGAAGCAGGACGAGATGCTGGAGAAGCAGGACCGCATGCTGGAGAAGCAGGAGGAGCACATAGAGGTTACTCGCCGCATAGCTGAGAAGCAGGAGGAGCACATAGAGGTGACCAAGAAGGGTTTTGAAAGCGTTTCAGAAGAGCTTAAAGGATACAAGGAGCTTCACGAGGAAATTCGGGAGCTGAGGGAGGAGTTTGCGAGGCTGAAAGAGGCCCTTCGGGAGGCAGGGATACCTCTAACATAACGCTTCTCTCCTCCTCTGCATGGTTATAAGTGCAACTACCCCGTAACCCGCTTTGGAAGCTCCCTCTTCTCAAGGACCTCACCGCGGTAGATTTTGCCGCACCTGCAGCGAAGTACCTCAAATACCGTCTTAACCCCGCGCTTTATGCTTGAGGTCTTACCCACGACGCTCGCAGCCTCGCGGGTGCTCCCGCAGGCGGGGCAGCGCACCTCCTTGTCGCGCCTTCGCATGTAATTAAATTGCAGGTTAACGACGCTGAGATGATTTTAAACTATGAAGCCGCTGCACGCCTAACCTCGCGGTTTATCCTCCTCACCTCGCGGTAGATGTAGTCCCCCAGCTTTGTGTACTCCCTCCGCGAGAGCGTTTCCGGAAAGTACAGCCTTGCCCCCAGCCCGTGGCCGTGGAACTTCTTCACCCAGTTCTCGTGCACCTCCACGAAGCGCCCCTTCTCGAGCTCTGTGCCCGGATACGCGGTGGCCAGGCTGAGCAGAATCTGCTCGGGCCTCGTCTCCTCCAGGAGCTTCACAGTTGCGCGAACGCTTGCCGCGCTCTCGCCCGGGAAGCCGAAGGTGACGTACGCTCTCACCCTAATCCCCCTCTGCTTTGCCATGAGAATCGCCTTCCTGACCTGCTCCACAGTCATGCCGCGCCGGCACGCGTCCAGCACCTCCTGCGCTCCGGAATCAACGCCAAGGCAGATGAGGGTGCAGCCGGCACGCTTAAGGGCATCCAGAAGCTCCCCGTCCAGGTGATCAGCGCGGGTTTCGCAGCTCCAGCTGAGGTCGCGGAAGCCCAGCTCCTCGATAAGCGAGCAGATCTCCAGGGCGCGCCTCCTGTCGAGGGTAAACGTCGAGTCCATGAAGCGCAGCCGTTTGAAGCCGAGGCTGTACAGCCTCTCCACCTCCTCCACCACGCTGCGCGGCGAACGGAAGCGTACCCTCCGCTTCCAGAACTGCGCCGCGCTGCAGTAGGCGCACCGGTAAACGCAGCCCCGCGCCGAGACCAGGCTCATTATCCTGTACGCGTGCAGCGGGAAGTGGTGCCACGCCGGGAAGGGCAGCGCGTCCAGGTTGCTGATAGGCTTCCTCTCCGGGTTGTGCACCGCCTCGCCATCTTCGAGGTAGGAGATGCCCTTTATTTTCCTCAGCTCCCTGCCTGAGAGGATTTCCCTCAGCGTCTCCTCGCCCTCACCCCGAACCACCACGTCTGCGCCTTCTGCCAGCGCCTCCTCCGGGCGGAAGGTGGCGTGCGTGCCCCCCATGATTATCACAGCCTCAGGCAGAGTGCGTCTGACCAGCGAGGCTATCTCCTTCGCCCTGGCAAAGCTCGGTGTGGTCGCGGTTATGCCCACTACGTCGGGATTGAGCTCTCTGAGCCTCTCCGGAGTCACGCGCTCTACGCTCTCATCTACAACCCCCACCTCGGCTATATCCTCAGCGCTCGCCGCGAGGTAGCCCAGACCCAGAGGAAAGAGGTCCTTGCCCGGGTAGGGGAAGTGGGGGTGCACAAGCAGGAGGCGCATGTCTTCTCCCGCCAAAATAACATTGAAAAGCTACTCTTCGGCGTCCTCTACAACAACGGCGGTGCCGTAGGCGAGGAGTTCAGCTGCGCCCTGAGCAATCTGAGCGGTGACAAAGCGCACATTAACCACGGCGTTGGCGCCGAGCTGCTCCGCATTGGCGAGCATCCTTCTCAGAGCCTCCTCCCTTGCGTCTTCCATCATCTTCGTGTACTCCTTCAGCTCGCCCCCTATGATGTTCCTTATCCCCGCGATTATATCGCGTCCGATAAACCTTGCCCTTACCGTATTTCCCATCGCCACGCCCAGTGTCTGCACTATTCTCTTGCCGGCAATTTCTCCGGTGGTTGAAACCAGCATTGGAACCACCTCATCACCTGTTTATTCCACGCACATTTTAAACCTTCGCCTGCTCAGCACATGAAGAAACAGCAGCGGCAGTGTTAGCGCCAGAAAGGTGATGGCTATTTCTGCCTCAAAGGTGAGAAGCATTCCTGCACAGGATAGCAGTCCCAGCACGCTTGTCACGGGGATGCCTTTCAGATCGAGGGGTGCTCTGAAAGGTCTTTTGAGCTCCGGTCTGCGCAACCTCAGCACTATTGCGGAGAGGTTCACCAGTGCAAAAATCACAAAGGCACAGAAGTCTGTGAGGAGTGCTACAAGACGGATCTCACCGGTAAGTACAAAGCCCATGCTCAGCAGCGTTGCAGTACATACAGCCACATGAGGAGTCCCACGCACCGGATGCACACTGCCCAGAATGTCTGGCAGGGCACCTGCCCTGGCAACTCCATAGAGCATCCTTGAGCTTGCTATCTGAAATATAAGCACAGTGCTTGCCGTCGCGGATAGGGCAATAACAGATATTATCTTACCCGGTATCCCTGCACTCTCAGCCACAACTGCGAGGGGGGCTGTGCTCTCTGCGAACTCCTGCCATGGCACCACAGATACAGCCACTGCGGAGACAAGCACGTATAGCAGCGTGGTTGCGCTCAGGGCAAGAAGTATTGCCCTGGGAAGATTTCGCTCTGGATGCTTCATCTCCTCCGCCAGGTTTGCCAGGTCCTCGAATCCCAGGTAGGCAAAAAACACCACCGTTGCGGCCGTGAGAACACCCATAAAACCCGAGCCCATCTCGAAGTAGTTGACACTTCCCAGCCTTTCAAAACCGCCCAGCACCACCATCATCAGGCCGAGCACAGAAATTACAGTCAGAAGGAGATTCAGACGCACACTCTGTTTTATTCCCGTATAGTTCACGACTGCCAGCAGTCCCAGAAGAAGCATGGCAGTGATAACCCTGTCCACCCCCAGGAGTGCTTCTGCATATCCTCCGAAACCAAGAGCCACAGTAGCGCCTGCGATGACCTCAACAAGTATTATGAGCCAGCCGGTTATAAAAGCAAGGGCATCGCTGTTGAAGGCGTTTCTGATATAGAAGTATTCTGCCCCGCTTCTGGGGAACATGCTGCCAAGCTCCGCATAGCTGAGAGCTGTAAAGGCACTTGTGAAGGCTGCGATGAGGAATGCCAGCCACAGCGCATTCCCTGCGGTTGCGGCAGCCTCGCCTATAAGTGAGTATATCCCCGCACCAACAATTATTCCAACCCCATATACCACCGCCTCAAAAAGGCCCACATCTCTTTTGAGACCCATGATGCATCTCCTTTAGCCTATCTTCACACCCCCAGGAGTGGTTATTGCCTTGGGTTCCGGTTATTTAAAATTTTGTTTTATGGCCTGGAATTGTCAGAATCTGTTGAAATATTTATTCACAGATTTTAAACAAAATATCAACAATCCCGGTAGCTCTGAAATAAGTTTTAAAATATTTGTGCCGGAAGGAAAAGGGTGTTCCAGCAATTTAAAAAAAATTAACGAATTCGTTAAAAATAATTTTTAATTTGGAACATGTTCGCAACAAAGCTCTTAATTTAAAACGATAATATTATATCTCAGCACAAAAAAATTAAAAAATAGGTGGTGATGGTGGTTGCCGGGCTTGTAGGGGGGATGGAAAGGTGTTCATCCGGTGTCAGGGCTCTTCTCAGGCTGGAGCTGCAGAGCTGTCCCCTCTCCAGGGTTTCCCTGTGCTACCCTGCTCTTGAGTTCAGGATTCACGAAAAGCAAATGCTGCCCAGCTTCAGGGTGCTTGCATCGCTTATTGTAAAGCAGACGCAGGGAACAGAAGATTTTTTCGCAAGTCTGAGCTCCTGCGCCGAGGTGAGGTCGCTCAGGCTCCTCTATATAGGCAACCGCCACTGCAAGGTGAGGATAGAGTTCGACTGCAGCTCCTGTCTTCTCTTCAAGCTGAATGAGCATCTCCGGATATCCTCTGACTGTATCTACTACCGTGAGGGAGGGATGCTTGTGTCCTTCTCCCTCCACAGTCACGAGGAGTTCCGCAGACTGCTCAGGTACCTGAAGGAGGAGGGTGTGGAGTTTCAGGTGCTGGAGGTTAAGAGGCAAACTGAGGGTTCCCGCTTCCTGGTGTATGAGGGCGTGCCTCATGTGAATCTGACCCTGAAGCAGCTGGAAATCCTCAGATACGCATACCGCTCTGGCTACTTTGACCGCGACAGGAAGGTCAACCTCAAGGACATCGCAGAGCACTTTGGTCTGAGTCCGGCAACAGTGGGTGTGCATATGAGGGTAGCTCTTAAGAAGATTCTAAAGAATTTAATATAGTATAATAAGGCGAGAAGAATGCGCGAATATATCGCCCTGTTCAAGCTACGCATTGTGGCACTGCTCCTGTTTGTAGCACTTGTTTCAGCCATAGTTGCCTCACGGGGAGAGCTGCTTCCAGGAAGATTTTTGATTCTCTTCGCAGCTGGGGCTCTGGCTTCTGTGGGTGCCAGCATTCTCAACCACTACTTTGACAGGGATATAGATGCACTGAGCGAGAGGACCAGAAGGCGACCAATACCCGCGGGGAGGGTAGCTCCTCACACAGCTTGCTGGCTGGGGATATTCCTGGTGGGGGTGGCCATCCTGCTATCCTCAAAGCTAAACTACCTCACCTCCATCTATATACTCACCGGGGCCCTGGTATATGTGGTGGTTTACACCATCTGGCTAAAAAGACGCAGCGTCCTCAACATAGTAATAGGAGGCACCGCAGGAAGCTGTGCAGTTCTCGCGGGATATGCTGCCATGGAGGGCGAAACATCTCTGGCTGCCGTTCTGGCCGCTCTTCTGGTCTTTCTCTGGACACCACCCCACTTCTGGGCCTTTGCAATAGTTCACAGGAGGGCATACCAGCAGGCGGCGGTGCCAATGCTGCCAGTGGTGCATGGTGACCAGCGGGCAGCGCGGCTTATTATGATGCACACAGTGCTTCTGGTTCAGGCTTCTCTGCTTCTCTATGCCCTGGGCTACTTCGGCACCATCTACCTCGCCGTGGCTCTGCTCTTCGGCCTCGGATTTGTGGCCTTCAATGCCAGACTTATGCTTGCGCCAACAAAAATATGGGCATGGAGAAGCTACAAGTTCTCCGGAATATATCTTATAGCGATTTTTGCCGGGATGCTGCTGGACATCGTATTTAAACAGGCATAATATTTTGATATAACCATTATTAATCAAATCATGTTTTCTGATTAATTGGTGATGGATATCGCTGAGAGTGAGGAGGTGATGTCCAAAAAGGACGGGAGGATGAATTGAATGAGAGCAAAGATTTTTGTAGCACTGCTTTTTTTGGCCGTACTCTTTGCAGGCTGTACTGAGAAGCCGGCAGAGACAAAAACAGCACCTTCTCAACCGGCAGCGCCTTCTGTTGAGGAGGAAAAGGCTGAAGCGAAGCCCGGCGGTACTTTTTCTCTGAGCGAAGAGGAGTTTAACAGGGCAAAGCAGATCTATTTCGACCGGTGTGCGGGCTGCCACGGTGTGCTGAGAAAGGGGGCCACGGGTCCGGCGCTAACTCCCGATAAGATGGTTCCCAAGGGTACTTCTGTGCTGAAGGCTATAATCTTCGGCGGGACCCCCCGCGGCATGCCTGACTGGGGCCATCAGGGTGTGCTCAGTGAGGAGGATACTGAACTTCTTGCAAAGTTTATTCAGCTTGAACCTCCCACACCGCCGGAGATGTCGCTTGCGGACATGAAGGCCACCTGGCGGGTTCTTGTGCCTCCTGAAAACCGCCCCACATCTCCACAGCACAACCGCGACTGGCAGAACTTCTTCTCCGTCACCCTGAGGGACGCTGGCAAGGTTGCAATAATAGACGGTGACACAAAGGAGGTGGTGAGCACCGTTGATACAGGGTATGCGGTGCACATCTCCAGGATGTCTGCCACGGGGAGGTACGTATACACTATCGGACGTGACGGCAAGGCTACAATGATAGACCTCTGGATGGAAAAACCCGACAAGGTGGCAGAGGTGAGGGCGTGCTACGATGCGCGTTCTATAGAGGTAAGCAAGTACACCGGAGAGCAGGGGAACTTCTACGACAGGTATGTAATAATAGGCTGTTACTGGCCGCCCCACTTTGTGATACTGGACGGTGCCACCCTTGAGCCGATAAAGATAGTGAGCACACGGAGCTACACCTACGACACCGAGGAGTATCATCCAGAGCCAAGGGTTGCCAGCATAGTGGCGTCCCACTTCAAGCCCCAGTGGATAGTAAACGTAAAGGAGACAGGTCAAATATGGCTGGTGGACTACTCGGATGCCAACAACCCCACGATAAAGATGATTGAAGCGGAGCGCTTCCTCCACGACGGTGGCTGGGATGCAAGCAAGAGGTACTTCCTGGTGGCAGCCAACAAGAGAAACAAGATTGTGGTGCTGGATGCCAAGGAAGAGAAGGTTGTAGCGCAGGTGGAAACAGGGAAGATGCCCCATCCCGGCAGAGGTGCCAACTGGGTTGATCCTGTCTACGGTCCCGTCTGGGCCACAGTGCATCTGGGAGAGGGTCTGATGTCGGTGATAGGCACGGACCCGGAGAATTATCCGGAAAACGCCTGGAAGGTAGTTCGCCAGATAAAGCTCCTCGGAGGAGGCAGCCTGTTTGTCAAGACCCACCCCAAAAGCCAGTGGATATGGGTTGACCACACCCTCAACCCGGATGAGAAGATTCAGCGCAGTGTGTGCGTAATCTCCAAGGAGTATCCGGACGAAGTGTACAAGTGCTGGGAGGTTGCGGACTACGGAAGGGCCGTCCACATAGAGTACAACAAGGAGGGAGACGAGGTCTGGGTCAGCGTCTGGGGCAAAATCGATGAGCCGGGCAAAACGGGTGAGATAGTCATATACGACGATAAGACGCTTGCAGAGAAGGCCAGGATAAAGGACCTGGTGACGCCCACAGGCAAGTTCAACGTGTACAACACCGCCAGCGACATATACTGAGCCGGGTGTCCTCAGGTACCTTTTATTTTTTTTCTGGGGGCGGGTATTTAAAAGGGCATAATATTTTGATATAACATTATTATCCTTTGAGGGCAACTTGGAAACCATGGAGGCAAAAGAGGAAGTTCAGGAGGAGATACCTGCACCCCAGAGGTACATGGATAATATGTGGCTGCTGCTGGTTTTGAGCTTTCTGATTCTTGCGGTTTCGTATGCCGCGTGGGGTCTTATAGAGGCCTTCAACGTTCCCACGAGGTAGGAGTCAGGTGGTGAGATATGAGCGTTACACCTCCGCAAAGGGTGTGGTGGAAGGAGAAAGTGCCGAGAGAGGAGCGGCTGTGGTTCAGCATAGCCCTCGCATGGGCGATAGTAATGTTCATAATGATGCCCCTCTGGCACATCTACGGCAGTCAGAACCCCTCAACAGAGACCTACAAGGTTGAGCCAGAAGAGTATGTGACGCTTACTCAGCAATTCATTGAGAGGTACAAGGTTGGAGAGGAGAACGGCGTGCCCGTGGTGGAGCCGCCGCCGGGCAGCGATGTTTATCTGCTGGGTAAGCAGTTCAGCTGGGAGCCGGTGATAAAGCTGAAGAAGGGAGAGACCTACCGGCTGCACCTCTCCTCGGCTGACGTGCTGCACGGCTTCTCTGTTTACCCGATGAACATAAACTTCATGGTGATACCGGGATACGACTACGTGCTCACCATAACCCCAACGGAGGCGGGGGAGTACCGCGTGGTGTGCAATGAGTACTGCGGCCCCGGGCATCAGCTGATGGTTGGTAAGATAATTGTGGAGTGAGGTGACTCGTATGGGCGACGACTTCAGGACCTGTCCCGTTACCGGGTTTAAGGTTCATCTCCCCGCTGAGAAGCTTATAAAGGTAAATGCGGTTACAGCTGTGGTGGCGCTCCTTGTGGGGGCCATTATGGCCCTTCTGGTGGTGCTCACAAGGTGGGAGACGGTGCACCTGCTGCGTCCCATCGACTTCTACAAGTTCGTAACACTGCACGGCTGGAACATGCTGGGCTTCTGGATAATCTTCTTTGAGGTGGCAGTGTTATACTTTGCAGGTGCGATTATGCTGAACACCCGTCTGGCCTCGCCAAAGCTTGGCTGGGTGGCGTATGCACTCATGCTCATTGGCGCCCTTGGCACAAATATAACTGTGCTGATGAATCCCACAAAGAACGCAATAATGTTCACCTCCTACGTGCCTCTAAAGGCGACACCCGGATACTACCTGTCTGTAATCCTGTTCGCCGTGGGCGCTCTGCTCGCGGTGTTCAACTTTCTGGCCACACTCTACATAGCGAAGAAGGAGAAGACCTACCGGGGCTCTCTCCCCCTGGTGGTTTTTGGTGCCCTGGCAGCGGCCATAATAGCGGTGAGCACGCTGCTATTCGGTGCCGCAGCCCTTGTGCCCACCCTGTTCTGGTCCATGGATATTGCTCCAACCTGGGATGCACTTACCTACAGGATAGTCTTCTGGGCTTTCGGACATCCATCGCAGCAGATAAACGTGGCGGCGATGGTAGCAATCTGGTACCTGCTCGCCTACCTGACGGTGGGGGGTACCACCATAAGCGAGAAGTTCTCCCGCCTCGCCTTCGTATTCTACATACTCTTTATCAACATAGCTTCAGCTCACCACCTGCTGGTTGACCCGGGCGTAAGCACCGCCTGGAAGATATGGAACACCAGCTATGCCATGTACCTGGCGGTGCTCGCGAGCATGATGCACGCCTTCGCAGTGCCTGCAGCAATAGAGGTGGCACAGCGAAAGAAGGGCTTCAACCGCGGCCTCTTTGAGTGGCTGTGGAAGGCGCCCTGGAAGAACCCCTCCTTCTCGGCGCTGATACTCTCAATAATAGTCTTCGGTTTTCTGGGCGGTATAAGCGGTGTGATTCAGGGTACTGAGCAGCTCAACATCAGGTTCCACAACACTCTGGCGATACCCGGTCACTTCCACGGTACTGTGGCAGGAGGCACAACGCTTGCGTTCATGGGCATAACCTACTACGTGCTGCCGCTGATATTCAGACGAGAGCTGGTTGGCAAGAGCCTTGCGGTGTACCAGCCCTGGCTATTTGGCATAGGTATAGCGCTGGTGTCAATAGGTATGCAGGGCGCCGGTCTGTACGGCGTGCCCAGGAGGCATGCGGACATAACAAGCTTCGGAGGCTCTGGCTTCGCCTTTGAGTATGATCCAACAGCCTACCTCTGGCTTGCGGTGATGGGTATAGGTGGCATCCTGGCCTTTGCAGGAGCGGTGCTCTTCGTACTTATAGCGGTGGCAACGCTTATCAAGGGAAGGAGGCTCTGAAGATGGAAGAAGAGGTAAGACCGAAGGGTACACTCGCCCTGGTTCTGATATTCTTTGTTGTATTTGTGCTCTTCTACGTGGTCAACTGGATATGGCTCAGCGGCGTCTGGGTGCTGAAGTAGGCGGAGGAGCAGAGTTGAACAGGGCGCAGGTGTACCGCTGGCTCCTCTTTTCAATTTTTTCTCTTGTATTTGCCGGTATCTTCGCCTTTATTGCAGCGATGGCGCGCACACCGGCGGTGCGCATCTTTGCGGGGGAGGACTTCTTCAGCGTCGCCCTGGTGGTGCATGTAATCTTTGCGGTGGTGGTATGGTTCCTCGGATTTGAGGCAGTGATGTGGTGCTACTCCGCCTCCCGCATTGCACCGCTGAGGGGCAGGCTGTGGGGGTGGGGTCTTTACACTGCTGCTTCAGGTATGCTGCTGCTCGCCCTTTCACCGCTCACCGGTGCCGAGGCACTGCTCATCGACTACTTTCCCCTGCTGGAGCATCCGGTTTACTTTGCTGGCCTCATTCTTGTAGCTCTGGGAACGGGCGGTGTTGCCATTGCGTACATCCAGCACCTGAGGATAAGCAGAGCACAGCCCGACCTGCCGGCTTATGCCATGCTGCTTGCCGCCCTTGTGCTGCTTATAACCTATCTGAGCTTCTTTTCCTCCGCTTTCATCAACGGTACAAGCTACCGTCCCCTGGTATGGGGGCCCGGCCACATCTTTCAGGTGGTGAGCACCCTTGCCATGCTGTCAGCCTGGATGCTGCTTCTCAGGCATACAGTTGGCCGGGTACCGGACTCGCCTCTGATGAGGAAGCTTCTGCTGGTGTATCTGGCCGTGGCGATGCTCATGCCCGGCATATACTTCTTTCCCCGCGTCGAGCAAACCTGGCTCTTTACCCAGGCGATGATGTACGGCATAGCCCTGCCCAGCGTACCCGTTGCCCTGCTTGTGCTGAGAGTGCTGCTGTCTCCCTCACGGCTTGAGCTGAGCGACCCCCGACTTTCCTCCCTTGTTTTCTCACTGCTTCTTTTCGGAGTTGGAGGTGCCATGGGCTTCTTTGCAACGGGTGCTGACCTGCGCGTACCGGCGCATTATCACGGTGTACTGGGTGCCGTCACCCTGGCATTTATGGGCACCACCTACCTCCTTCTGGAGAAACTGGGCATATCCTTCAGCAGTCGCATCTCCAGGCTGCAGCCCTACCTCTACGGCTCAGGACTTCTTCTCATAATTCTGGGCCTGTTCTGGGCAGGAATGCGCAGCGCTCCCCGCAAAACAACAGAGTATGCAGACACAGCCACCAGCTTTGCCATGAACCTCATGGGTCTGGGCTCTGTAATAGCTGTGGCGGGGGGTGCGGCCTTCGTATGGGTGGTGCTCATTGCCCTGCTCAGGGCCGCATCTAATAGGTGAAGTCTATCGCATCCATCGGGCAGGCGTCTATGCACTCTCTGCAGGGCTGTTCGGCTTCCGGATTCTTAACCCGCTCGCATCTGCTCAGGTCCACCTCTATTGCCGTCCCCTCGCCTATGTGCATCACCATACCCTCTCCACTTCCCCCCTTCCCCCAGGCAACACCCTCCTTGAGGGCGTTTGCGGGGCAGGCAACAACGCAGTTACCGCATCCGTTGCACAGCTCCTCAAGAATCACCATCTTCACCTTCTTTTCCCCACGCAGCACAGGTAGCAGTCTGAGAAGGAGCGCCATAAAAAACACCGACAGCAGCACCGCAATAAGGGCTGTTGTGCTCATCTATCCACCCACTGAGAACCTGCCCTTCTCAAACCTCATGTGAACCACTCTGCCGGCTTCAATCCGGACCCTCTTCTGGAAGGTGTATCTGAAGTCTCCCCTCTGTGAGTCCTTTACCTTCACCGCGAGCAAATACTCCCCCGGCTCCAGCACTATCTTCTCGTATGCGTAGCTTGGACCGTCCTTCCAGAGGCCGGAGGGGGAATAGCTGTTCCGCAGCACCTCTCTGCCGTCAACTTCGATCACCACCTCCACAGGGGAGCGCTCTCTCGGGCAGGAGGTTACATTTCCAGCCTTCAGCTCTTCAACGGTGGGCTCCCTGCAGGGCACCAGACGCTCTCCCGGATGACTCATGGTAAAGAGCAGGAGCCCCCTGTCCTCCTGCACCATTGAGTACGCGGGCGATGCTGAGAAGTATGCCAGCGGGAGCAGGGTGAGAATAACCAAAAATGCAGCAAGAGGCAGGGAGGGCTTCTCCTGGATGCACTCCCGCTTCACCTCTGCATCTCCGTTGTGCCGCTGCACCTCCTTCAGGAGTACATCTTCCTCACCGGGCATGAGCCAGCACACACTGATGCGCTCCATTCTGCGGTCCTTCAGCACAGGTGCGCGTTCTCCGGCTACTCTCGCCTCCAGCCACCGGTTGCCCAGCCTGTATTTGCAGTCACCAGGTTTGCATCCCGCAAGTATAACCCTTGAGGCACCTGCATCGAGGGCGGCGCTTATCAAAGCAGGGTTCACCATTCCGATGCAGGGAAGTTCAAGAGCACCCGACTCAGCCTCCGCCAGCATGCGGTGAATCCTCCTGTCAGAGCAGTGCCTGCAAAGAATTACCAGCGGCTTACCTTCCTTCACCCGTTTCCCCGCCTCTTTTAGCAGTGTCTCCAGGCGCTGACCTCCGAGCTCCACGGCGTTGAAGTTGCATGAGCCCACACAGGTGCCGCAGCATGCACATCTTTCCGGTGAGACCTCCGCCACCCTTTTTCCATCACTCTCACGCATGTTTATAGCGCTGTATGGACAATCCTCATAGCACAGCCCGCATCCCACGCAGGTGTCTGCATCCACTCTTGCGGCTTCCTCCTGCCCTCTGAACAGCCTGGGGATTAGCAGCAGGAGAAATCCGGACAACACAATCAGAAGCCAGAGCAAATCAGGGCGCATCTGTGCCAGGGGGAGGGGGAACATGTAGAACCAGTCCACCGGCACATTCGTAAGCGTCCTGTTCAGCTCTGCCCTCGGAGCGCTTGTGGCAGGCTTCAGGATGGCCAGCAGGAGCATTGAGCCGAGAAGAAGAGCAGAAATCTGCCTTGGCGGCAGCATCACGGTCTTTGCAAATCTCGAAAAGTGCAGCAGCACCAGCACTGTCGAGAACAGGGGCAGGGCGATGTGCACAAAAACAACTGCAAAGAAGAGGAGGCTGGTGACACTGTCATCCACAGTCAGCGCCATTGCGAGGGGTTTTGGAAATACGGGTAGCACATCCAGAAATTCGGTGACACTCTGTGCCACCATCTGGGCGCGCTGGTCCCACACCATCCAGTATCCTGTTAGCCCCTCCACCATAACAACACCAAACAGCAGCACTCCGGAAAGCCACACAACCCAGCGTCCGTGCAGGAATCTGCGCTCAAGCAGCATTTTAATCCCGTGTAAAAGGAGCACCAGCACAAGCGCATCCGCAGCATACCTGTGGATGCTACGCATCAGTCCGCCAATGAGGTCGCCAGTTATTGCCTCAACCGAATCGTAGGCCTTCTCCACATTTATCCTGTAGAAGGGAAGCATGTAGATGCCGCTTATTGCCAGTAGGAGGAGGAGAAATATGGACACCTGACCCAGGTAGTTCATGGGGCTGTACCTGTGGGTGAAGGCCCTGTTTGCCAGCCGCTCCAGAGCCCCGAATAGGCCACCCGTCATGTGGTGGTCTATATCTTTCATCCCTGTAATACCTTTTTGCGAACATGTTCGAGATAAAGGGGTTAAGCCATCGGAACTGAAATAATAAAAAGTGAGGTACTGCAATGGATGCCAGGAGGAGGATATATGAGGTGGTCAGCTGCTTTCCGGGGGTGCACTTCAGGGAGATTCAGCGCATAACCAGACTTGGGAATGGGTGCCTCAGATACCATCTGAATGTGCTGGAAAGGTGCGGTGCCATTGAGTCAGAGAAGTACGGGAGGAGACTCAGGTACTATCCCAGAGGCATGAAGAGCTACCAGAAGAAGCTCCTGGCTCTGCTCCATCTGGACACAGCAAGAAGAATACTGGTATTTCTTCTAAATCATTCCGGGGCACGTCATGGTGACATAGTCAGGGTGTTGAAGCTCTCTCCTTCAACAGTGAGCTGGCACATGAGGAAGCTTGTGGAGTGCGGGGTGGTGTGTGAAATCCGCGGAATCTATCTGCTGTGCGACACTGAGGGCCTCAGAAAAGTGCTGCAGCTCTACAGGAGGTGTCTTGGCGGCGAGGGAACAGGAGCACGAGCTGTGCGCAGGGGGCCTGCGGGAGAATGCTGAAGACACATCTTCCTGTCGCAGCAGGTCTGCTTGCCTGGGCGTCTCTTTTCATGCCCTGGTGGCACATAACCGGGCTTGGCCCTGAGATAGGTATAACACCCTTCTTTATGCTGAGGCTTGCACTCTCCGGGCAGGTTGCCACCGGGATAATTGAGCTCTCAGAGGGTTTTTCCGGTCTGGTTCAGCTTTCCTTTTTTCTTGTGGTTATTGGGGGCGCGGCAGGTGTGCTGAGGAGATTCATACGCAGCAGGGCTGTGGTGTTTCTCGCAGGTTTTTTCATGCTCTCGGTGCTCAATATCCTGACCTATGCCTTTGTATATATCAAGGTGGCCGGCTCTGTGCTGTGTCTCACTCCGAGTATTTATGGTGCACCGCTGGGCTGGGGACTGGGGTATGGCTTTGCTGCCGCAGCACTTTCCGGAGTGATTATTATTTTGAGCGCTTTTTATGAGCAGTAGCTGTTATTCGATGATTGTACCAAAAAGTTTTTAATTTCTGCAGCAGAGAGCATGTATATGAAGTATTATCTGGCTGTTGCGCTTCTTCTGCTGGTGGCAGGCTGTGCACAGCAGGGATACAAGGGCGTACCCCTCTCACCGCCCAAACCAGCGCCTGATTTTACACTCACAAATCAGTTTGGGGAAAAGGTCAGTCTGAGTGACTTTCGGGGTAAGGTGGTGGTGATAAGCTTCCTGTACACCAGCTGTCCCACAGTGTGCCCTGCAATTACGCAGAACTTCATAACTGCCATGGAGGAGCTGGGAGATGCGGCGGGAAGGGATGTCATCTTTATAGCCGTTAGTGTTGACCCGGAGAGGGATACCGTGGAGCAGGTGCGCAGATATTCAGAGAAGCGCGGTCTGCTGTACAAGTGGCAGTACCTCACAGGAGAGCGCTCTGAGCTGGAGAAGGTGTGGAAGGCCTACAACATATACGTGAATGTGAGCTGGCGCGACGAGTACGGGAACTATCTGGTTGACCACACCGCAACGGCAATTGTTGTGGACAGGCAGGGCAACCTGAAGCTGGTTTATCCGGGTATAACCTGGGACCCCAGGGACCTGGCCCACGACCTGAAGCTGCTTCTCAGGGATTAGCCTATCCCCTCACAAGCTTTATTGCGAGGGCAACAACAGCCAGCGCCAGGAGGGTGTTAATTCTGCCGATTATGGCCGAAAGCCTTCTCAGCTTTTCGGCATCCTCCGAGCCACTGGCCATGGCGCGCGTGGCTCTGGGACCTATCACAAAGTCGTGGATGAAGCTGAGCACCAGTATAACACCGAAGAGGGCAAGCTTTGCTATCAGGAGTGTGCCTGTCAGCGAGTAGCCTCTCAGCAGGATATTTGCACTTCCGGTCAGGAGCAGCAGTAGCAGGCAGGTCCACCCCACAGTGCGGAACCGCAGCCCAACGGTGTCAACCAGACGGCCGCGTAGCTCGCCGCTTTCACCCCTGAGCGCCGGTACGAGCACAAATATAAGAAAGAGCATACCTCCCAGCCAGAGCATTGCAGCGAGTAGGTGCACCCACACTGAAAATATGTACAGCTCCATATCTTCACTCTCCCTTCACACCTCCAGCGATCATACCGGCTGCGTTGTTGGCCAGGAAGAGGAAGATGGACGCAGCGTTGAGAAGACTCCCCCAGGCTGTGAGCTCGGCTGAGATGAAGTTGCCGGCAAGCCTGAGCATGAGTGAGAGGTGGAGGAGGATTAGGTGAAGGTAAAAGCTGCCGAGGAAGCGCATATTCCTGCCCAGAAGCGCGGGAAATATCACAGGGGCATGGCCAAACACCATTGAGAACACAAAGCCCAGGAAAAGGGAGTGGAGCATCATGTCGTAGCTGTAGGAGCCAGCGTAGGCAAGGCCAAGCACACCGCCTGCAATCAGCCACAGGTATCCCAGTACCAGTGCAAATCCCGTAAACCTCGGCAGCCCGCTGGCAGAGATGCTCTTCATTGCCACATCATAACGCAGCAGCCAGAGGGCCAGCAGGAGCATGCCAGCTCCGGAGATTCTCAGCCCCAGGGAGTAGTCGAGCAGTGTTGTGGCCACACCCGCAGCGTAAATTCCTGTACTGAGCATGAACCACCGCTTTACCCCAGCCTTTGTGCTGAGCAGCTGTGCCAGCTCTATCCTCTCACCGGCGATGGTTAGCAGAAGGAAGGCTCCCCAGAAGGGTGTGGCTGGTGCTGAGCCGCGCAGGTACCACAGCACATTTCCTGCGAGCAGTGCCACAGCTCCCAGGCACATGGTACCTGTGGCCAGGTTGGGCATAAATCTCAGCATGCGCAGTGAGAGCAGCACATAACCTGCCGCCGACGCGACCAGCAGTGATGCTGCATGCTGCGCTCCGGCGAGGATACCGGCTCCCCCCGCTGCGCTAAGCACCGGTACGAGATATGCCCGGGTGTTACCCATGGCAAAGGCTCTCTCCAGGGATATGAGGGTACCGAAAAAGCCGGCCACCATTAGTGCCCCGTGGGACATGGCCAGCTGTTCCGGCAAAAGGTTGAAATCCGCTCTGCTCAGTCCAGCAAGAGTTGCTACCAGCAGGAGCACCATTCCCAGGGCTACCAGGGGATAGTTGCGCCGGACCACATTACCACTCTCAGGAGGGGCTCTAACCCATAATTTAAACTCTAATGATATAAAGGTTGCTTGATGAACATCTTGGAATTCCGCCTTTTTTCCAGTTCAGACTTCTGTGCGGTCTCATCTGCGGTTCTGCTTTTCCACATTACCCTGACTCAGCTTCATCAAAGGCTCGTGTCCAATACCGCACAGGCGAAATGTTTTGCAGATAGCACATAGCACAGCACCTCACCCAAATATTTATATAGAAGTTCAAAAAGAGAGGTAACGGAAAAAAGTAACCTGATGTAACTTTAAAACAGGAGGTGAAGAATTGGTAGCACAGCTTGGAGGACAGCCTGTCCTGATACTCTCAGAAAATGCCCAGAGGACCTACGGCAGGGATGCGCAGCGCACCAACATACTGGCGGCGCGAATAATTGCCGAGATAGTAAAGTCAACACTCGGGCCCAAGGGCATGGACAAGATGCTCGTGGACAGCCTGGGAGATGTGGTTGTAACCAACGACGGCGTGACGATACTCAGGGAGATGGATGTGGAGCATCCCGCCGCCAAGATGATGGTGGAAGTTGCGAAGACCCAGGAGGATGAGGTTGGAGATGGCACAACCACCAGTGTGGTTATCGCGGGAGAGCTGCTGAAGCGTGCGGAGGAGCTTCTTGACCAGGATGTGCACCCCACCATAATTGCCAAGGGTTACCGCATGGCCGCAGAGAAGGCCGAGGAGATTCTCACCGGCATGGCGATAGACATTGACATAACCAACGAGGAGCTTCTGAAGAAGGTAGCCACCACAGCCATGACGGGTAAAGGAGCAGAAAAGGCGAAAGACTACCTGGCGGAGCTTGTGGTAAGGGCGGTTAAGGCGGTTGCCGATGAACTGGATGGTGTGGTCTCAATAGATCCCGACCACATAAAGCTGGAAAAGAAGGTGGGGGGCGGTATAGAGGATACCGAGCTGGTAAATGGCATAGTGATAGACAAGGAGCGCGTGCATCCCGGAATGCCCCGCAGGGTTGAGGATGCCAAGATAGCGCTGGTGAATGCGCCCATTGAGATTGAAAAAACCGAGTTCGATGCGGAAATAAGGATAACCGACCCCAACCAGCTCCAGGCGTTCATCGATGAGGAGGAGCGCATGCTCCGCGAGATGGTGGAGAAGATCAAGAACAGCGGTGCGAATGTGCTCTTCTGCCAGAAGGGTATAGACGACCTGGCCCAGCACTTCCTGGCGAAGGAGGGAATCTTCGCCGTGCGCAGGGTGAAGAAGAGCGATATGGAGAAGCTTGCCCGCGCAACCGGGGCGAGGATAGTGACGAGCATCGACGACCTGAGCGGCGAAGACCTGGGCTATGCGGGCGTAGTGGAAGAGGTGAAGATAGGCGAGGATGAGCTGGTATTTGTTCGAAAGTGCAGGAACCCCAAGAGCGTTACAATACTCATACGTGGTGGAAGTGAGCACATCGTGGACGAGGTTGAGCGCGCCCTCGAAGACTGCCTCGGCGTAGTGCCCGCGGCGATACGCGATGGAAAAATTGTAGCCGGCGGAGGTGCTCCGGAGGTTGAGGTATCACTGCGCCTGCGGGACTATGCAAAGACAGTAGGCGGACGGGAGCAGCTCGCCATCGAGGCCTTTGCGGATGCCCTCGAGGTTATCCCGCGCGCCTTGGCAGAGAACGCAGGCCTTGACCCGATAGACGTGCTGGTGGAGCTCCGCTCAAAGCACGAGAAGGAGGCAGCCAGCTTCGGTCTCAACGTCTACACAGGTGAAGCAGTGGACATGCTCAGTGCTGGCGTGGTGGAGCCTCTGCGGGTTAAAACCCAGGCGATTGCAAGTGCGAGTGAGGTTGCGGTGATGATACTCAGGATAGATGATGTCATCGCAGCCAAGGGGCTGGGCAAGGAAGAAGCCGGTGGCGAGGAGATGGGAGGCATGCCCGGCAGCATGGGCGGTGGCATGCCCATGATGTAGTCAGAGCTCGCCCCTGTGCAGAGCAGTACCTACCAGGACACCGCTTATGCCCAGGCTTCTGAGCCGGGGCAGGTCCTCCTTTTTTATTCCACCTGCTGCGAAGAGCCGCGTTTCCGTCTTTTTTTCTCTCAGCAGGCGCTCAAGCATTTTTATCTCAGGCCTCAGCGTTCCCACGCGGGAGAGGTCCAGGCAGATTATGTTTCTTACACCCGCCCCTTCTATTACATTAAAAGCCTCAGCGGGCGACTCAGGCAGAAAGGGCGAGAGCACCTTCCCAGCTTTTATGTCCAGGCTTGCGAATAGCTCTTCTCCCCACCTCTCAACGCCGGCCTCAAAGGTCTCTGCGCTCTGCGCCGTTTCTGTGCCTATCACAGGGATGCATCCGAGCTGAGAGGCAAGCTCAAGCTCATCCTTGCTTCTCACGCCGTGGTCGAGGAGCACCTTTTTCAGCGGGGCAAGCTTTTTGAGAATTTCAAGGTTAGGGCGGCGGCGCATTATCGCATCGAGGTCGGCGACGTAGAGCTCCGGATAGGGCAGGTTCCGGGCTATCTCAACAGGAGAGCTGCTCTTCGCGAAGACGCTTTTAAGCTCCCTGTAGCTTTCCCGCTCTCCTCGCAAAGCATGCACGGCCCTGCCGCGCATTATGTCGAGCACTGGGATTAT
>WANX01000082.1 GCA_015521565.1 Candidatus Hydrothermarchaeota archaeon | reverse complement strand
CTTACCGGAGATGACAGAAGAGAGGATGAGGCCGGAGTACGTGGAAAACCTGGAGAACGCGCTGAATCAGGGAGACCTGGAAAGGGCAAGGGAGGCGATGAAGGTGATATCAGAAAACACGTGCTCGCTGAGCGGATGCCACAGCATATTCTTCACCCGGTAGCTACCTGAGAGATGCGAACTCCCTGAGGTACTCCTCCTCCAGAAAGTGGAGCTCTCCCGGTATTATGAGCGTGTGGGGAAGCCCGCCCAGCTCTGCCTTCAGCAGGTGCTCCACCCTGCCTGCGGTAACCCTCGCCTCCGGTGAGCCAGCGGCGGCCACGACCACCGCCAGAGTATCTCTGCTCACCACCCCCTCGCCGCGCCTCTCTTCTATGGCGAGCAGTATTTCAAGCGCCTCCCTGGCGGACATTATGTAGCCCTCCTCCGCCTTTATATCCAGGAAGAGAAGGGTGTGAAGCCCTCGCCTCAGGTTCTCCTTCACCACCTCGTAGGGGGTTTCCGGGAAGAAGCCCCTCTCTGGTCTTGCCACAGTGGCGCTTCTGCCGAACTTGTAGTTGTGCAGGCCGCTCAGAGAAGGCGCAGCAGAAACAATGGAGGCGTTGTGCACCACCAGGGTTTCAATACCACGCCTCCTCGCCTCAATCCGGAGCGCCGCGTGCGTGGTGGAGATAAGAGGGTCTCCCGCCACAAGCAGGGCGACATCGCTGTGCGCCGCCGGCTCAAGCAGCAGCTCTGGCCGTGACTCCACCTCCTGCCTGGTGAGTGGTGTCACCTTTCTGCCTGCAAGGGTCTGAAGGCGCTCCAGGCTGAGCCCGGGCATGTGAGAGGTGTAGAGCTCGGCGAACACGAGTCTGCAGCGTCTGAGCAGCTCGAGACCGCGCAGGGTTATATCCTTCTCGTCGTAGAGCCCCAGTCCTATAAACACGAGCATAAGTTAAATACTGTGCACGCTTATAAAAAAGCATGCTCGGGGTGCGCGTCCCTGTTAGAGAGGCGGAGAAGGTGAGGAGAGAGCTCCACAGAAAAGGCTTAATAGCCAGGGGCTACCGCATCAAGCGCATGAACGACGTGGTGCTCATTCCGGTGGAGGAGCGCGCCCGCAGGGAGCTTCTGAACTACGAGCTGGTGGAGGCGGAGTTTGAGCCTCTAAGGAGGCGGAGGAGTTTTGAGGAAATTCTTAAGGAGAAGCTGACCCCTGAGGAGCTGGCACTGGTGAAGCGGAGCTTCGACATCATCGGCGACATAGCGGTGGTGGAGGTGCCCCCCGAGCTGGAGCACCGGAAGAGGGACATCGCCCTCGCCTTAATGGAAGCGCATAAGAATGTGAGGGCAGTCTTCAGGAAGGCCGGCGAAGTTGGTGGCACCACCAGGGTGCGCAGGCTTGAGCACCTCGCCGGAGACAGGCGCACCGAAACGCTTCACAGGGAACACGGGCTTAGACTGAAGCTGGACATTGCAAAGGTCTACTTCTCCCCCCGCCTGGCGTATGAGAGGCAGCGCATCCTGGAACAGGTGCGGGACGGCGAGGTTGTGGTGGACCTCTTCGCGGGCGTAGGTCCCTTTTCACTTCTGATAGCCAGACACCGCCTTGTAAAGGTGTACGCCATAGACATAAACCCGGAAGCGGTGCGCTACCTGAAGGAAAACATAGCGCTTAACAGGCTTCGCGGTGAGGTAATCCCGCTTTCAGGCAACTCCCGGCAGGTTGCCCCAAGAGGCGTCGCCACGCGGGTTATAATGAACCTGCCCACACGAAGCGATGCCTACCTGGGGCTCGCCTTTGAAGTGCTGCGCAGCGAGGGGGGTGTGGTGCACTACTATACAGTCGCTCCGGAAGAGTCGCTTCAGGACAAGGTGGAGCTCGCCAGCAGAGTTGCAGAGCGTGCCGGGCGGAAGGTAGAGGTTCTGGAGAGGCGCATCGTCAGAACATACTCCCCGAGGAAGTATCACGTGGCCCTCGACCTCAGAGTCTTCTGAGCCTGAGGTACCGCTGCAGAGCTGGCAACGGCTGAGGACGCAGCGCCGCAAAGAGCAGCACGCCCAGCAGGTCGGTGCCTATCCCGAATACACCAAGATAGTGGTCAAAGATGCTGTAGCCTTCCACCGCAGGAAAGTCGTAGGGTAGCAGGGGATAGAACCAGGGGATGAAGGAGTAGGAGTCCTCCACCAGATGGGCGGTAATGCCGAAGGCGAGGGCGGGTGCTGCCTGCCTGCTGCGCAGCAGCCCGAGGAGGGCTGCAAGTACGGCGAAGCTCAGGGTATGCGCCACGTAGCGACCGCTACCTATGCCAAAGAATATCAGCAGGCTCTTGTCCACCAGGTCCGGAAGAAGCACTCCCAGGGCGAGAAAACCGGGGCTAAGATTGAACCTGGTGCCGATAAGGAGGGTGAAGGTTATGTGCCCTATGGGGTACATGGCACAAAAATATTTTAGCGGCGGTAAATAACTTTATCTCCATGAGGCTCTCTGAGCTGGGAGAGCGCAGCACAATTGAGCTCTTTGCGCTGGTGCTTGGGAGCTGCGAGATGGCAGAGGTCGGCATAGGCGATGATGCTGCGGTGCTCAGGATGGGGGATGCGCTGATTGTGGTCTCCTGCGACATGGTGAGGGAGAAGACCCATCTGCCCAGAGAAATGACCCCGGAGCAGGCCGGCAGCTACGCGGTGAACGTAAACCTGAGCGACCTCGCAGCAATGGGTGCCAGGCCGGAGGCGCTGCTCTTCTCCTTCGGCCTTCCCGCAGATAAGGATGAGGAGTACGTGAGGAGGCTTGCCACAGGTATAAAGCGCGCCTGCGATGCCCACGGTGTGTGCGTCGCCGGCGGGGATACGAAGGAGCACAGCGAGGTGGTTATCTCGGGCTTCGCCCTGGGCATAGCCGAGAGGGGCTACCTCACACGGAGCGGGGCCAGGCCCGGGGATGTGCTCTGCATCACTGGAAGCGTGGGCAGCGCTGCCGCTGGCTTCTACTGCCTTACCAGGGGTATAGAGCATCCGGACAGGGAGAATTTCCTGCGCGCTGCGCTTGAGCCGCAGGCGAGGGTGAGGGAGGGGCTCCTTCTGGCCGGAAGGGCAAGCGCCTGCATCGATGTGAGCGACGGCCTGGCCTGGAGTCTGCACGAGCTGGCACGGAGAAGCGGCGCTGGCTTTGAGGTTTACGAGGAGCTTCTGCCGTGCCCTGAGGGGGTTAAAGAAGTGGCCGCCCTTGCAGGCGTCCCGGAGGAGGAAGTGGTCTTCCACAAGGGAGGGGACTTTGAGCTTCTTTTTGCAGCTGACAGGGAGGTGCTTCCGGAGCTGATTGAGGAGTTTAAAAGAAGAAAGCTGATGCCGGTTACGCAGATAGGCAGGATTGTGGAGAGAGGAAGCTGGCTGGTGACAGAGAAGGGTGAGAGGAGGGAGCTCCCGGCGAGGGGCTATGACGCCTTTAAGAGCAGATTTTAAATTCCTATCAGCCCCAGGTCCCACACACCCCACACTATGGCTATTAGGCCAGCGATGCGCAGCGCAGCGGATGCCATGCTCCTGCCAACAAAGATTATGACGAGGCCTATGAACACGGGAAATATCGCCTCCGGGCTGGGAACAAATCCGCTCAGGTAGTACTTCGCAGCCCCCAGCAAAATAAACCCGGCACCTATGAGGCTGAGAACAAAGCCCACAACCCGCGGGGCTATGAGGATGAGCACGAGCCCCACTGCTATCTTTATGAAAGGCTCAACTCCCGGGCTCATGGTATAGGTTTTAGCCTGGCTGGAGTTAAATAGCTTTCGCACGGCAAGCTTTATTAGCCCCCCGGGAGAATTGCACCTCATGATTAAAGCGGAGTTTATGATAGAGGCCCAGAGCAACAGCCAGAAAGCTGCTGAGAGGTCGCTGAAGAAGCTGGTGGAAAGGCTCAGGTCAGAGCCGGGGGTTAGGGTTCTGAGGGAGGAGCACGGGGAGGTGGAGGAGCAGGAGGGGCTCTACTCCTGCATCACGGAGCTTGAGATTGAGTTCTCAGACCTCAGGAGCTATCTGAACGCGGCGATTGCCTACGGGCCATCGGCAATATATGTGCACAGCCCCGAAAGGCTGGTGCTCCACAGGGAGGAGTTCCTCCTTACCCTGGGCGAGGTTATACGCACACTCAGGGAATTCTACACCAGATACAGGGTTGGCTTCAAACTGGAGCCGGGAGGTAAGGTTCGCATCGGTCTTGACGAATACGATATAGAGGAGCTACTTAAGGATGGGGCTCTTCACGTTAAGCTGGTGGCAGAGGTGTATGCCGGGAGTGAGAAAGAGGCGGTGGACCTCTTTGCAGCTGACATAGCTGAAGAGGCTCCTGTGAACAGGGTAAAGAGCAGCTTCAACCCGGAGAGCGGCGCATACCTGGTTGCGGTGGAGGCCTTTCCCTACGATGCCAGGGCACTCTTCAGCATAGCAGTGCGCCATGTACCTGTGCTGGTGGAGGTGCTGGAGCCCGAGCGGATGGTGCTGAGCATGGCCGACCTTCAGGACATCGCCCTGGACCTGGCGGGGGTCCTCTTTGAGGCGTCCCAGATGATTGCCCTCAGGTGACGAAATGAGCAGGGAGCTCATAGACAGAGTGGAAGAGCACTTCAGAAAAGGGGAGTGGAAGCTTCTGGAAGATGCAAGCGCAGAACTCATGGCCAGGGCAGAGAAGACAAGCCTGAAGAGGCTGGCGGAGGGATTTCTCAGCTATGCACGGGCCAGGCAAAAATCAGAGCCCCGGGAGGTAATTCACCTGCTCGAGAAGGCGGCCAGATCGTTCAGGGGTGTGGACGAGCTTCTTTACTCCGTCGCGACAACAGAAAGACTGCTGCTGCTTGCAACCTTCGACGGGGAGAACAGGGGGCGGCACCTGAAGAGGCTCGGTGAGTTCTCCATGAATCGATTCCTGCGAACCGGAAGCGGGGGCGATATAAGGCTTGCCATCGAAGCCTTTGAACGTGCCAGAGAGAGCCTGAGCGGCGGAGAACTCGCAGAGGTGGAGCTGAATCTGACCTTCTGCTACGGCAGTCTGGCGGAGGTCAGCGACAATCCGAGAGGGGAGTACGAGAGGGTCATTGCCCTCTGCGATGAGCTTGAGGAGCGCTACTCCGGGAACCCGGCGATGCTGGCGAGGCTCAAGATGAACCGCTCTGCGGCACTGCAGAAACTGGCGGGGATAGTGCCCGAAGAAGCACCGCGGCTGCTCCAGCAAGCCGCCAGGCACTGCAGAGAAGCTTCAGACATCTTCCGCGGGCAGGGGGCTCATGCACAGCTTGTAAGAGCACTTCAGGGACTTGCAGAGGTTTACAGACAGGCATCGCAGCTGGATAAGGAGTACCTGGAGGAGTTTGTGCGGGTGAAGAAGGAGATTGCAGAGCTGTTTTCAAGCGCCGGGTACCTGGCGAGAGGCGCACTGGAAGAGCTTGAAGCGGCGCTCGCTGAGGTTGAGCTGGCCTCTGGGCGTGGCGATATGGGGCGTTTGAAGTCCGCTGTGCGGGAAATAGAGAGGGCAGGCGGCACCTTCAGACAGCTGGGAAATGCAGAGGAGCTCGCCCATTCTCTTGCAGCGGCCGGGGTGGCCTACAGAAGTATGGCACAGATGAGCGGTGACGCTGAGCTGCTGAAGAGGGCTGCGAAAAGCTATGAGGAGGCATTGCTGCTGTTCCAGAAGAGCGGAGATGCTCTCAACATGCTTGCAGTCGGAGCTGCACTTGTCCGGGTTTGCAGGGAGCTGGCAGAGGTAACAGGAGGTAAAGAGTGGGCAGACAAGGCAAACGCCCTGGAAAATGAAGTCAGAAAAATTCTGAGAAAAAAGAGTAAAATATAGACTGTAAAAGAGTTACTTTGCGGCCAGCTTGATATCACTCGCCTTTACGGTCTTCCTGCCAGCGTGCTTGGCGAGGGCACCGGCCTCCCTGGAAATCTCAGTCCCTATCTCCTCCAGAATCTCCGCCAGGTACTCTGCTGCATCTCTGCCAACCCTCAAACCAGTGGCGTTCCTTATTATCCTGTCGCACGCAGAAATTGGAAGTTCACCCATGATATCACCTCATTTTTCCCGTTTTCTATGTTTTACGACTGTTGTGTGTAAACCTCATCGTATATAAATCTTACTGTAGCTATTATCCGGGAAGTGTGTTTTTCTGGCGACCTCGGGCATGAGCGCTGCGCTAAAGTTAAATACTATGCAGCAGACTCTGAAGCATGGACGTGGAAGCGCTGGTGCAGGGGCTGCTAAAGCCTGAGGCGTACCCTCACCGGGTGAAGGAAATAAGACTGATTCAGACCCACATATCCTTCGTGTTTCTCACCGGAGAATATGTGTACAAGGTGAAGAAGCCGGTTGACTTCGGCTTTCTGGACTTCACCACGCTTGAGAAGCGCCTCCACTACTGCAGGGAGGAGCTCAGGGTAAACCGCCCCCTCGCCGGTGAGATTTACCTGGGGGTGGTCCCGATAACCCGGGACGAGGGGGGAGAGGTCAGGGTAGAGGGTGATGGAGAGGTTATCGAATACGCGGTCAAGATGGTGCAGCTCCCGCAGGAGGCGATTATGAAGGCGATGCTTGAAAGGGGAGAAGTGTACTCCGGAGATGTTGAGGAGATCGCCACAAAGGTGGCGCGCTTTCACGCGGGTGCTGCGCGAGGTCCCGAAATCACCCGCTGGGGTGCCTACGAGCAGGTGGTTAAAAACTGGGAGCAGAACTTCGAGCAGACGGCGCAGCTAAAGGGCGCGGAGGTGGACGCTGGGGAGTACGAGGCGCTGGAGGCGAGGGTCAGGCGCTTCCTGAGGGAAAAGGAAGAGCTTTTCAGAGAGAGAGAAAAGGCGGAGAAGATACGCGAATGCCACGGCGACCTGCACAGCGGGAATATTTTCATAGTGCGCACACCCGGGAAGCTGTACCGCCAGGGGATTTACATCTTTGACGCCATAGAGTTCTATCGCGGCTTCAGCTGCAACGATGTTCTCGCGGATGTTGCCTTTCTTGCAATGGACCTGGACTTTCACAAAAGGCGGGAGCTGGGTGAGAAGTTTCTGCAGACCTATGCGCGGGAGAGCGGCGAGTCCCTTCCCGGGCAGCTGCTCCAGCTTTACAAATGCTACCGCGCCTTTGTGAGGATGAAGGTGGAGGGCTTCAAGCTCTTCGACGCCCACGTTAGCGAGGGGGAAAAGGAAGCTGCAAGAAGGCTTGTGAGAGCGTACTTCAGCCTCGCCTGCGAGTACGCCTCGAGGCTTTAGTTTTTTTGGCTATGTAGCGCAGGATTTCGCTCAGGTTCTCCTCCAGCGGGTTGCTGGTATCCACAATTACGCGCTGCCTCTGCAGGGGCTCAAACTGGTCGCGTATCTTCCTGTAAACCTCGAAGTCTGCGTCTGTGGGGATGTTCTTCTTCTTTGCCCTTGCCTCCATCCTCTGCTTTACCACAGCCTCCGGAGCGCAGCACTCCACTATTATCAGCTTCTTCCTCAAATTCCTCGCCATCCTGTAAACCCTCTCGCGCAGGCTGCGCCTGTAGAAGGTTCCGTCGAGTATGACATTCCTGCCCGCTCTGAGGAGGTACTCCGCAATGAGAAAGGTCACCTTATATACAAGCTCCTTCTCCTCCTCGGTGTACTTCGGCTCTGGAAAGAGCTGCTTGCGTATAACATCGGTGCGCAGCACCGTGGCGCGCAGCCTTCGCGCGAGATGCATGGCAATGGTGCTCTTCCCGGTGCCGGGCAAGCCCGTGATGAGAACCAGCATAGCCTAAGATAGGCGAGCTTTTTTAAAAGGCTTCCGGGCAAAGCTTTTAAACCACGCATGCCCACTTCCTACTTCTGGTGCGCGGAAATGAGGATATACTTTGTCAGCAACGGCTTCGGCTACGGGCACGTGAGCAGAGACGTGGAGCTCGCCAAGGCGCTGCGTGAGCGCGGGCACGAGGTTATATTCTCCACCTACGGAGATGGGCTTGCCTTTCTGCGCAGCTACGACTTCGATGTAATAGAGGTGGAGGAGTTCGGTGAGGTTTCATTTACGGCGACGGAGGTTGAGGTCTTCAAGACTGTGCTCGGCACGCTCCGCAGCCTCAAGCCTGAGATGCTGCTGGAGGCAAGGCGCATACTGCGGGATGTCTCCCCGGACGTTATGGTGGTTGACGGCTACGTGCCGGCGATGGTCTCAAAGATACTGCGCTCCTGGCGGAAGATGAGGATATTCCTGATAACCAACGAGACCATACAGTGGAAGAAGCTGGAGGGCAACCTGAGCCTGCCCATAAAGAAGCTTGGAGAGGCGGCAGAGGCGCTTCTCGTTTACCTGGCGGACGAGATTATAGTACCAGACTTTCCGCCTCCCTACACCCTGTGCCTGGAAAACCTGGCCTTCTACGACCAGAAGCACAAGTTCCACTTCGTTGGCCCGATGCTGCCGGAGCTTGAGAGCAGGGGGAAAGAAAAAGTGGTGGTGAACTTCGGAGGCTCGGGTGTGAACCCGGATATAGACGATGTCCTTGCGGAGGCGGAGGAGGTTCTCGGCGAGAGTTTTGCGGTGGCACGCGGGCTCAAAAGGGAGCACTACCTGGAGCACCTTTCGCGCGCCAGGGTGCTGATAACCCACGGGGGGCACACCAGCATAATGGAGGCAGTAGCGTGCGCCAAGCCCGTGGTGGGAGTACCCATCAAGAACTACCCCGAGCGTGAGGGTAACCTGCGCGGCGTTGAGAGGCTGGGTATAGGCAGAAAGCTGGACGTGGAGTGGCTCACACCGGAGCTGCTCGCAGCTGCGATTCGGGAGGTCTCTCTACCGGAGTATGAGCATCGTCTGGGTGTGCTCGGCGAGCTGGCGAAGAGCTTCAGCGGTGTCTCCAGGGCGGTGGAGATAATCGAGAACGGGATGAAGAAACCCCGGAGATACGGGAAGAGTTCTTTTGCTCCGCCCCGGAAGTAGTGCGCATCTGCTGCGGGCTGAGCAGGTGCTAATCCCGCTCCCGCACAAACCGCGGAACCGCATGCTTAAAAGGGTCAAAGCGCTCAATATCCTTAACATACACGCACTTCATGCTCACCTTGCTGTGCAGCGAGCTGGGCAGGCGCAGTATGCGCTTGACATCCACGGTAACCTTTGCGTCCAGCATCTCTGCATTGAGCCTGCGCACCAGCTCCAGAAAACAGGCAAATCCCCCGACGCCAAGCACCTCTCTTAGCGTGGCAAAGCTCCCCTCCTCCAGCTCGTTCGCCACCCTGCGCAGTGTTTTTGGCCTCAGCAGGGCGGCTGCGCGCTTCGGTGCAATCCCCGAGCCGCGCATAACTTCCCGGTTGAGAAGAGAAAGCAGGCGGAGTATGCGCTGACGGAAAACGCGGGGATAGCCACGGCGAAGCTCCAGAAGCTCGGCCTCCGGAATAACTCCGCCTGCCACGTAGTCCAGCACCTGAGCGCGCTCCTGGCTCTGCATCTCGAGCACAGCCTCGTCGAGAACACGCAGATGATAGCCCCTGCCAGAGTACACAAAATGTAGCTCTTTCAGGGCAAAGTCCTCACGCAGCACCTCGGCGACTTCCATGATATATCCTCTGGCGTCGTCCAGGCAGACCTCGCACACTTCCCCCGGCACGCAGGAGCACCGTCTGAGGGGCAGGTCCTTCGCATCAACGTCAAAGACCAGCTCTGCACCCCGCCAGCCCTTCCGCCTCTCCGGTCTGGAGTAGAAGGACACACTGGAGTAGGCCGCGTAGGGGGCCGCGCTTATCAGCACCCCCTCAAGCTGCGCGGGTGTTGTGATGAGGTTGTACCTGTCGTTCGGCCCGTCTCCGGTGTGGTCAAAGCCGAACTCGCGCTCTGAAAGCGTATCCAGAATAAAATCTGGCACCTGGGAAAGACCCCACTCCTCACGATAGTAGCGCCTCCTCTCCGCCGGCGTGGCCTCGCTGAACATCACTCCTCCCTCCTGTACCTCCGCCGGGTGTAGTAAACCAGCGGATTCCTGACATCGCGGCAGTGCCTGTCAGGCGAGCACAGCGAAGGCGCCTCCCTGCGTATCTTCTCACAGTTGGGTACGAAGTACCATGGGCTCCTTCCCGAGTCTTCGAGGCGCAGCTCTTCGGTAAGCCCGAAGCCCAGGTGGTAGTTTATGTTAAGCTTCTCCAGGGGCTGGTCCTCGAAGAGGGGCGGAGAACACCTCTCCGCGGCGGCGTAGATTACGGGAAGAACCTCCTCGGTTACAACGCGCAGGTCCCTTACAAAGTCGGCTATTCTGGCGTTCTCACCTGCGTTAAAGGGGGCTATCCTTGCATAGGAGATGAAGGATGTGAGAAGCACCGTTATGGCATAGTTGCGGGAGCCGCTCCCAACGCCGGCGAGGGTTGCGCGGATGCAGGGCGGGAAGCACTCCTCCTTCAGCCTCTTTGCCCCGAGCTTCACCGGCCGTGAGGTCCGGGAAACAGGGACCTCCTCCAGCAGCACCGCGATGTCTTCAAGACGCGGGTCCTCCACGCTGGCGAGGCGCATAAATTCGTCGCACCTCTCGGCAATGCTCTCCAGATAGCAGGCTATTGCCTGCTTCAGCGTGAGCAGCACATATCCCCGCGAGATGTAGAGCCGGGCCAGGCTTACCCTTCTGCTTCTCAGCGCGGGTAAGAGCTCCTTCCAGGGCAGCGCATAGAGCAGGGGCTCGCCCTGCTTTGCACGGAGAAGCCTGAGGTCCTCCGGTGGCGGCTCTATCCCGGCCCTGCTGATGGGCAGCAGCGTAAAGTCCTCCAGCAGCATGGGAAGAAGTTCGGGGTCAAGGTTGCGCTCATCCACCCCCCTCTGCTCAAGCAGCCCCCATATCCGGGAGGCCAGAACCTTTTTAATCACCTCCTTTGCAGCCCTCGCAGCGGGCGAAGAAACACCGCGCAGCGCTCCCGCACAGAGCAGAACAAAAAAGGACTGGGCATCCTCCTCGAACCCGGGTTCCGAACCCTGCCTGCCTGAGAGCTTTCTCCTTGCCTCGGCAAAGGCACCGTCGCTGAACTTTCCCTTAAAGCAGCGCAGCGCCCTCCTGGAAAAGGGATTCAGCAGGGTGGTGTTCAGCATGTACTTACTCTTCATCCATACTTACTTAAGATTACCGACAGCACCGGAAAAGTGCTACTCGCTCTCAATGCGCGGCGCCAGCAGAAAGCTCAGGCTCACGCCGGGGGCCAGGAAGTCCAGCTTAACGGGTATGTCGTTGCCCAGGTTTATCCTCACCGTCGATGCGATGTCTCCTGCTTTAACCATGTCCTTGAGGTACTCAATGGAGAACATGCTCCTGCAGGGCTCCTCACAGGAGAAGCTCAGTGTCCTGTCCTTCTCAACCCGCACCTCCACGTTTCCCAGGTCTCCCCGGGCAGAGATGTAGAACGCTTCACCGTCCACGCGGAGCGTAACATGGTCGCTCACTATCTCCGCGTCCTTTATGCTTTCGCTCAGCACCTTGGGGTCTATTTCCACCCTCGCAGAAAACTCCAGCTCAGGTACGCGCAGCTCCTCCTCGCCCACGTCTATAAGCGGGAGCTCGAAGTTGCGAGTTGCAGAGTTGCTCAGTGTTATCCTCAGCGCATCCCCCGCCCCGCCGGGGGTGAGGGTTATCCTGTCACTGCTTCCGGCGCGCTTTAAAATGGTGTTCAGCCTGTCCAGGTCTATTCCCAGCGTGAGCGTCTCCTCTATTGTGTACTCCTCGAAGGCCTCCTTCTCCATCTTGAAGTCTACAAGAGCAACATGCGCCGGGTCCATGGCCCTGAGAGCAATGCCCTCCTGCGAAACCACTATGCTCGCCTCATCTATCATGTTGGAAATCGCATCTATGCTTGACTTCAATATCCTGGGGTCTGCCAAAACAGCCTTCATCCTCTCTCCTCCTTAAGCTTTTCAACCGCATACCTGACCTGCTCGTACAGGCTCATGTCCAGCTTTGACATGTCCTGCATTACCTCAACCTCAATCTCCACCGCCTCACCAAGGCGAACCCTTCCGAGGACCCTCACCCTTGCGCCTTCTCTGGCGCGCTCAAAAAGCTCGGGGTCTGCGAAGAGCAGCACCGCTCTGCCCGTGCCGTCATCTATCAGCGCAGTTCCGCTGCTCTCGTCACGGTCAACTATCGTGCCCAGGACGCGCACCCTGAACTCATCCCCGCGTATTTTTGCTATATCCATCTGCTTTGCAGGCAGCCTGCGCTTCTCACTCATGACTACTGCTCCCTTACGGCGACGGTTTTCGTTCCCCTCGCCATTATCGTCTTGCCCGTGCGGGCGATTTCCTTTATCCCGTAGCTCCGCATGAGCTCTATGAAGGCGTTCACCTTATCCTCGTCGCCGGTGATTTCAACAACCATGCTGCGCTTTGCCACATCCACGATGCGACCGCGGAAGATGTTCGCATACTGCACCACCTCGGCGCGCGCATCAGCACTCTTCACACTCACCTTTATCAGCGCCAGCTCACGCACCACACTCTCCTTCGGATTCAGCTCGCTTACCTTCACGACCTCAATCAGCTTGTTGAGCTGCTTCATCACCTGCTCCAGCACAACGCGGTCGCCGCGCACCGTCATAGTAATCCTGGAGATCCCCGGAATCTCAGTGGCACCTACGGAGATGCTGTCTATGTTGAAGTTGCGCTTCCTCAGCAGGCCCGAGACGCGCTGCATCACCCCGGGACGGTCCTCCACGAGGGCGACAATGTAGTGGGTCTTCTCCATTCCAACCACCTACTCAATTATGTCCTTGAGGCACCTTCCCGGCGGAACCATGGGGAAGATGTTGCACTCGCGGTCGATGAGGAAATCTATCACTGCAGGCTTGCCGGCGTCGAAGGCCTCGCGCAGGGCGTCGCGTATTTCGCCCGGCCTCTCAACCGCTGTACCAAAGGCTCCGAAAGCCTGTGCCACCCTGACGAAATCCGGGGTCTCGCCCAGACCGACCGCAGAGTAGCGGCGGTCGTAGAAGAGCTCCTGCCACTGGCGCACCATCCCCAGGTAGCGGTTGTCGAACACCGCAACAACCACGTTTATCTCATTCTCCACCACCGTGGCAAGCTCCTGGATGTTCATCAGGAAGCTACCGTCGCCCGCGATATCTATGACCTTAGCCTCTGGCCTTGCCACCTTCGCCCCCATCGCCGCCGGGAAGCCGAAGCCCATTGTACCGAGCCCGCCGGAGGAGATAAATGTGCGCGGCTTCGTCCTGCCCAGGTAGTGGTGCGCCCACATCTGGCACTGTCCCACCTCCGTCGTAACTATGTCGTCCTCGCCCAGAAAGTCCATTATCTCCTTGATTATGCGCTGCGGCTTCAGGGGTACGTCGTCGTAGTCCATGCGGGGGTTGAACTCCTTCTTCCACCGCTGCACCTTCTCCACCCACTGCTCTGTCTTCGCCCGGCGGAGCATCTCCCTGAGCACATCTATTAGCTGCCTGAGCACGCGCCTGGCGTCTCCCACCACGGGTATGTCGGCACGCACATTCTTGCCTATCTCCGCAGGGTCTATGTCGATGTGGATTACCCTCGCTTCCGGGGCAAAGCAGCTCACCATGCCCGTGCTCCTGTCGCTGAAGCGCGTGCCTATAGCTATCAGCAGGTCAGCATCGGTAACCGCATAGTTTGCGGCCTTTCGCCCGTGCATTCCGAGCACTCCGAGTGCGAGGGGATGCGACTCCGGGAAGCTGCCCTTTCCCATGAGTGTGGTAACCACTGGCGCCATGATCAGCTCTGCCAGCTCCCTGAGCTCCTGCGACGCGCCAGAGATTATCACACCACCGCCGGCGAGTATAACAGGTCGCGAAGCCTCAAGAATGGCCCTGGCAGCGGCCTTCACCTGCCTGGGATGACCCTCGTAGGTGGGCTTGTAGCCCACTATCTCCACCTTTTCGGGAAACTCCACTTCGGCCTCGCCCTCCTGCATGTCCTTGGGCAGGTCAACGAGCACCGGCCCTGGTCTGCCGGTCTGGGCGATGTGGAAGGCCTTCTTTATCACCTCAGGTATCTCGGCTACGCTCCGGATCTGAAAGTTGTGCTTTGTAATCGGCATGGTTATGCCTATCACGTCGGTCTCCTGGAAGGCGTCTCTGCCTATGAAGGGTGTGGCCACCTGTCCTGTGAAGGCCACTACCGGCGATGAGTCCATGTAGGCGGTGGCTATACCGGTGGTGAGATTGGTCGCACCCGGGCCGGAGGTGGCACTGCAAACCCCGGCTCTGCCAAGCGCTCTCGCATAGCCGTCTGCAGCGTGCGCAGCGCCCTGCTCGTGGCGCGTTAGGATGTGCCTTATATCCGAGTCGTAGAGCACGTCGTATAGCGGGATGGATGCTCCACCGGGTATGCCGAATATCACCTCCACACCTTCCCGGCGGAGAGCCTCGACTATTGCCTGCGCGCCTGTCATCCTCATGGAAAAGCACCCGCTTTCTTTGAGTATTCATCCACATCATTAAAAAACCTTTTTCTCTACGCCAGCTGCTGCAGCAGCACAGAGGCGAGGGTGAAGTACACCACCAGGCCTGTGATGTCCTGAGTGGTGGTCATAAAGGGTCCGCTCGCTATTGCGGGGTCTATGTTCAGCCTGTCGAAGAGCCAGGGAATTACAACACCCATTATGCTCGCCAGGCTCATGGCGGCGAACATGGCGGTGCCAACTATGAGCCCTATTACAGGCTTTCCCACCAGAAGCTGGGCGAAGGCTGCAACAGCGATGCCTGCGAGGAGCGCCATGGTTATACCTATCTTAATCTCCCTCAGCAGGTAGCGCAGCCTGTCGCCTATTTCCCTCGTGGCGAGGCCTCTGATAAAGATGGTGGATGTCTGCAAGCCAACGTTGCCCCCCATGGTCATGATAGCCGGCACAAACAGAGAGAGCGCCACCACCGAGGCGAGAGTTTCTTCAAAGCGTTTGAGTATGCTCGCCGCCACTATGCCATCGCCCAGCAGAGCCACCAGCAGCCAGGGGAGGCGCGCTTTTATGACCTCCACTGCAGGCGCCTCGATGAGCCTGTCCACCCCCACGCCTGTGCCGGCTATCTGTCCCATATCCTCGACAATCTCCTCTTCTATAACGTCCACCACATCATCGATGGTCACAAGGCCCACAAGCCTGCCTTCCCTGTCAACCACGGGCACTGCCGCCAGGTCGTAGTCTGCAACAATTTTGGCGACCTCCTCCTGGTCCATGTCTATGGGTACAGAAATTACATCGGGGTTCATCACCTCGCCCAGCTTCCTGCCGCTCGGCGAGAGAACAAGATCACGAAGGGATAGCACACCAACAAGCTTGCCTTTTTCGTCCACCACGTAGAGGTAGTAGATAGTTTCGTACTCGCCCGCATGGGCGCGTATAAAGCGGATGGCCTCTTCAACGCTCATGTCCCTGGGCAAAGCCAGCACGCGGGTGGTCATCAATCCGCCGGCGGAGTCACTGGGATGCCTGAGAAGCGCCCTTGCCTCACTCCTGAGCTCCGCTGGCAGGTAGTGCATCACGCTGCGTCTCACATCGCTGGAGAGCAGTGCAAGCACGTCGGCACGCTCATCGGGCTCCAGATGCATGAGCAGCTCAGCCGCCACCCGTGGAGGCAGGAGCTCAAGCAGCTCGGCCTGAATTTCGTCGCGAAGCTCTGGCAAGAACTGGGCAACCAGCCGTGGCGAGAGGCGGGTGAGAACCTCCCTGCGGTGCTCATCGCTGAGGTTCTGAACAAACTCGCTCAAATCGTGGGGATGGAGCCGGGCTATCTCCTGCTCAAGCTCTTCCCACTCCCTCTCCTGAATGAGCCTCTGCAGCCTTTTCCTGGTTGCTTCATCAATAGCTATGAGAATCACACTCCTTAACCTAATTGAAGCTGGCAGAGATATATAGTTGACTATATAAGCCCGTCTGAAAAATCACCTAAGTCTCTCCGGCACGAGCTGCTTCTCAAGGAGGTCTTTAAAATCTTCTGCGTAGCGTATTAACTCAGCCATGCCGCGATTTACCAGAACCTCGGCGCAGCGCGGGCGGGAGTTGTACTGGGAGGACATTACAAAGCCGTAGGCGCCCGCGTCGAGGATGGCGAGCACATCGCCCTTCTCGATGCGCGGCAGACGCCTGTGCTTTGCGAGCAGGTCCCCGCTCTCGCACAGGTTGCCGGCGATGGTGACCTCCTCCTCTGCCGGGAGAGCGGCCTTGTTGGCAACCACCACCTCGTGGTGGGAGCCGTACATCGCCGGCCTGAGCAGGAGGTTGAAGCCAGCGTCGCAGCCTGCAAACTTCCTGTAGGGTGTGGTCTTGACTGTATAAACCCTCGCAAGGAGCACTCCGGCATCGCCCACGATGTAGCGCCCGGGCTCAAGGAGGAGCCTGGGCTTTGGAAGCGAGTGCTCAGCCAGCTTCTCCTCGATCAGCGGGAGCAGTGCACCGGCGAGCTGCGCCGGAGTTATGTAGGGCTGCTCCGCCGAGTAGCGAATTCCCACACCGCCGCCTAAATCTGCGAACTCCAGCTCAAGACCGAGCTCTCTCCTGAGCCTGCCCATTATGTCGAAGAGTCTGCGCGTTGCCTCGACGTAGGGTTCTGTGCTTGTTATCTGCGAGCCTATGTGCATGTGTATTCCAGCCACATCGAGATAAGAGCAGGCAAGGGCACGCTCGTAAGCCCTGAGCACAGCCTCTTCGTGGATGCCGAATTTGCTCTCCCGCAGGCCGGTGGCAAGGTGCGGATGCGTCTCCGGCGACACCTCGGGATTCACCCTGAAGGAAACCCTCGCCTCGGCTTTGCGCGCCTCCACAATCTCAATCAGCCTCTCCAGCTCGTGAAGCGAGTCCAGGTTGATAATCACACCTGCCTCAACCGCCCGCTCAAGCTCGCGGTCGGTCTTGTTGTTTCCCGTGAATATAATCTTCTCCGCAGGAATGCCCGCCTTCAGGGCAAGGTAGAGCTCGCCCTCGCTCACTATGTCAGCACCTGCACCTTCATCGCGAAGAATGCTGAGCACCGCAAGCGAGGTGTTGGCCTTGCAGGCGTAGCAGATTAGCACATCGCCGTAGCTCGCGAAGGCGTCGCGGAACTCACGGTAGCGCTCCCGAATGCGCTGTTCGTCGTATACGTAGAGAGGGGTGCCGAACTTCTCTGCCAGCTCCACCAGGTCGGCACCGCCCATGGTGAGGTGCCCTCTCTGATTTATGCCCAGGTGGGGTCTGAAGTCAAACATGCTACCACCTTAGCGATGATACGCTGCAGGGTATCGTCTTCTGACTTTATTGTGGCGCTACCCTTCCCTCTACATCGAGCCGAAGGTTTACCCATGTAAAAATGGTATATGTGGTGGCGGCTCTGAGGGCGGCGCTGATATTGTAAGCCTGGGCGAGCAGCAGCGCGGTCTTATACACCTGTTGCTTCGATTGTTGCTTTGCTTGCTTCGCATGAAGCAGTGGCTGCTGGAT
>WANX01000081.1 GCA_015521565.1 Candidatus Hydrothermarchaeota archaeon | reverse complement strand
TCGATTCCAGGGAGGCGGCGGCTGAGCAGGCGCTGCGCACAGCGCTTGCGATTCTTACCGAGGGCATAGTTGCTGCTCCGCTTGAAGGAATAGTTAAGGTTAAGATAAAGAAGAATGCCGACGGGGGCGAGTACCTGGCGATTTACTTCGCAGGTCCAATACGCTCCGCTGGCGGCTCCGCCCAGGCGCTCGCTGTGCTTGTTGGCGATGTGATAAGGCAGGCTCTCGGACTGGAAAGATACGTTGCCACCGAGGAGGAGGTGGAGCGCTTCGTGGAGGAGGTTGACCTCTACCACCACGAGGCAGCCCGGCTGCAGTACTTCCCCAGTGCCAGCGAATTGCGCACCGCCGTGCGTTCTTTGCCGGTGGAGGTTACAGGCGAGCCCACTGAAAAGGTGGAGGTGGCAGGCTACCGCGACCTTCCGCGCGTGGAGACTAACCAGCTTCGCGGCGGTGCCGTGCTTGTGCTCGCAGAAGGGCTGCTCCAGAAGGCGCCCAAGGTGCTCAAGCATGTGCGCAGACTTGGGTTAGAGGGCTGGGAGTGGCTTGCACATCTGGTCTCTGGAAAGAAGCAGGAGAAGGAGGAACATCCCGAGGCGGTCTCGAGGGTAGAGCCCAGTTTCAAGTACATCAAAGACCTTGTTGCGGGCAGACCCGTGCTGTCGCATCCCTCCGCGAAGGGAGGCTTCCGCCTGCGCTACGGCAGGAGCAGAGCCTCGGGCTTCGCGAGCATGGCGATTCACCCCGCTACGATGGTGATAACCGGGGGCTTCATAGCCATTGGAACGCAGCTCAAGACCGAACGCCCGGGCAAGGGCACCGCGGTTACCCCCTGCGACACCATAGAAGGCCCCGTGGTGAAGCTTCGCGATGGCAGCGTTGTGCGTGTGACCAGCGTGGAGATGGCGCAGGAGATTAAAGAGCAGGTGGAGGAGATTTTATTCCTGGGCGATATCCTGGTGAACTACGGCGACTTCCTGGAGAACAACCACCCGCTTGTTCCGGCTGGCTACTGCGAGGAGTGGTGGGTGCAGGAGCTGGAGCAGGCTTTGAAGGACGAAGAAGGGGAGAAGTACCGCAGCTTCCTGGACCCATCGCAGGTGCCAAGCGAGGAGGAGGCTCTTGAGCTGAGCATGAAGCTTGGCGTACCCCTGCACCCCCGCTACACCTACTTCTATCATGATGTTACCAAGGAGGATTTGAAGGCGCTTGCCGAGTGGGTGTTCACAGGCAAGATTCAGGAGGGTTCGCTCGTCCTGGAGATGAGCCCCGAGAAGCGCGTGCTTGAGCTTCTTTGCGTGCCCCACCGTGTCGTCGAGGGCAGGGTGGTGCTCGAGGAGTACAGGGCGCTGCTCCACTGTCTGGGCTCGAGCATGGAGCGCTTCTCCCAAGCGTACGAGCGTTCCCGCGATACCATGGAGCTGGTGAACTCCTTCGGAGTAACTGTGAGGGAGAAGGCGCCCACCTACATAGGCGCACGGATGGGCAGGCCAGAAAAAGCCAAAGAGCGCAGGATGTCGCCTCCGGTCAATGTGCTCTTCCCCATCGGCCATGCCGGCGGCAAAACGCGCGATGTGAAGAAGGCGGCGCAGGCAGGAAGGATAAGCGTGGAGGTGGCGCACCGCGAGTGCGGGAGATGCGGGGAGGTGAGCTTTTTCACCCTCTGCCCGCGCTGCGGAGGTGAGACAAAGCTTCGCAGGGTCTGCCCCGCGTGCGGCTTTGTGGCTGGCGATGAGCGGGACTCCTGCCCCAAGTGCGGAGGCAGGCTTGCCCACTGCTCCGAGCGGGAGATTGAGCTCAGGAAGCTCCTCACCAGAGCGGAGCGCCGCGTCGGGAGCACGCCCAGCGACCTTAAGGGTGTTATAGGCATGACCTCCAGCTACAAGATACCGGAGGCTCTTGAGAAGGGCATCCTGCGCTCCCGCAACGGCGTGTTTGTTTTTAAAGACGGCACCTCCCGCTTTGACGCCACCGACGTGCCGGTTACGCATGTAAGACCGCGCGAGATAGGGGTGAGCGTGGAGAAGATGCGGGAGCTGGGCTACACCCGTGACTACCTGGGCAACCCACTGGAGAGCGAGGAGCAGCTGGTGGAGCTGTTTCCCCAGGACATAATTCTGCCCGAGAGCGGCGCCGAATACCTGCTGCGCGTTGCGCGCTTTGTGGATGAGCTTCTCGAGGAGTTCTACGGGCTTGAGCCCTACTACAATGCTAATACTAAAGAGGATTTACTCGGGCACCTTGTGCTGGGCTTGGCGCCCCACACCTCGGCGGCAATACTTGGCAGGATAGTGGGCTTCTCCCGTGCCAGCGTGGGCTATGCCCATCCCTACTTCCATGCGGCGAAGCGCCGCAACTGCGACGGCGACGAGGACAGCGTTTTTCTGATGATGGATGCCTTCCTGAACTTCTCCCGCTACTTCCTGCCTGCGACGCGGGGAGGCACGATGGATGCACCTCTCGTTCTCACAACCCGCCTGGACCCGGGGGAGGTGGACAGCGAGGCGCACAACATCGACGTGGTGGAGCGCTACCCCCTGGAGTTCTACGAGGCCACGCTGCGCTTCGCAAAGCCCCAGGAGTTTGAGGGCAGGATAGAGACGGTGAGGCAGAGGCTTGGCGGAAGAGAGGCTTACTGCGGGCTGCGCTTCACCCACGACACCAGTGACATCTCCGCGGGTGTTGCCGTCTCGGCGTATAAAACACTTAAGGAGATGGTGGACAAGCTGGAGAAGCAGCTCTCGCTGGCGAAGAAGCTGCGCAGCGTGGACGAGCGCGACGTGGCGAGGCGCGTGATAGAGAGCCACTTTTTGCCCGACCTGGCGGGGAACCTGCGCGCCTTTGCCACGCAGAAGGTGAGGTGTGTGAACTGCAACGCCAAGTATCGCCGCGTCCCTCTGCTGGGGCGCTGCCGGCGCTGCGGAGGCAAGCTGGTGCTAACCGTGGCAAGGGGAAGCGTGGAAAAGTACCTCAAAGTAACCGAGGAGCTTCTCGAGCGCTACTCGCTGGAGGACTACCTGAGGCAGCGCGTGAAGATTCTGAGAATGAGCATAGAGAGCATCTTCATCGACGAGAGCGTGGAGCAGAAGAAGCTGAAGGACTACTTTGGGTAGGCCCACTCCGCGAGATTCCTGGCAAATTTGAAGTTGTCCTCCTCACCTATGAAGCGGTTCGCCAAGGTTGCGTCGTCGCCTATCACGAGAACGTACCCCTTCCCGTATCTTGCAATGCCTATTAGCGCAAACCTGCCCCTGGGCTCGCCCTCCTCCCATTCTCCGTTGAGGTTCAAATCCTCCCAGGCTCTGGCTGAGGTAAACGCATAGCTCTCGGGAGCGCGCACAGAGAAGGCGCCGTAGAAGGAGAGCGAGTCCACGCCCTGGAAAAGCTCATCATCGCCCACGCTTCTGACCGCGAAGTTGTGAGGCTTCTCGAGTGTGTTCTCCTCCTCCGCAAGCACCCAGCCTAGGGTTATGTTGTACTCCTCCAGGAACTCCCTCAGTGGCGAGGCGATGTGCACCAGCACGATAACCCTGCCACCCCGCTCCACGAAGCCTCTAACCGCGGCGCGCTCCTCCTCGCTGAGCCCGCTCATCGGACCAGCGAGCATGTAAACCCTCGCCCCGCGCAGCTCCTTCTCTGTAACATGCTCTGAGAGCACCTTCACCTCGTAGCCAGCCTCCTTAAACACCGCGTCGAGCTTTGCATACCCCAGCTCTCGTGGGTCTAAAGGAGGGAAGATCTCATCATGGGCGTAGTCCACGAGGAGAAGGGGCTTCTCCTCCTGAATGCAGGCGGAAAAAAGCAGCAGAAGTGCAAGGGCAATGGTAAGCATGTTCATTTTAAAATACATAACGTGGTAAAATCCTTGCTGCGTGCACCTCTTATTCTTTTAAATGTGCCGAAATTATATATGAGGTGGGGTAAAAAAGATAACACATGAAGAGACGCAAGCCCATAAAGGACATGTTCCTGGACAT
>WANX01000080.1 GCA_015521565.1 Candidatus Hydrothermarchaeota archaeon | reverse complement strand
GGCACCTTCTACGAGGTAGAGTATGCATATGATAAAAATCAAGTCAGGGTTAGAGTTAAAGCTGAGACTACAGTGGCGAGTGAGAGTAAATTAGACCCGGATGACGACCCATACGATGAGTTTCTTAATAACCAGACGGGATACGTTATGCTAACTGCAATAAGCCAAGATACCATTGAGATTGAGTGGCAGACCGAGGAGCTTGATGGCAACCCAGAGACCGATGACGATGCAGATATACCTATATCCAAGGGTGACAAGGGCACGTATTACTTTAAAAATACGTTGTTACTATTTGATTCGGATGGTGATGGCAAGCCGAGCGATGACGACTATAAACTTTACGATGGGATTTCTTGGGACTCTTATGGTCGGAGCGTTGATATTACGCCGGTTCTGAACGCAACTCTCCCCAGTGGTTCTACAGACTATGGATACCTGGACGAAAAAATCCGAGGCCACAAATACTTTGTTACGCGGATTGACGCAAGCGACAAAATAATAACGATTGGCATTCCTCAGAGTCAGCGCCTGCCTGCAGGTAAGGATGAAAAGTCCACATGGAACATTGAAGGTACAGATATCGTAGTCGAGGAGGTTGATTCAAATGCTGGCCGCATCACCCTTTGGATTGCCGGTCATGGCGAGGAGATCATAACGTTTAACACTTCGGCTTCAGACTATCCGTACTTCAACACCAGTAAGTGGATAAAGGATAACTTTGACGGCACTGTGGTATTTAAGCCAATCGAAAATACGAATTCCACAGAGGTGATATACGTCTCCCCGGATGCCAGAGTGGACCTGAAAGACGGCAGGGAGGCACTAGGTTATGCAAAGGTTTCAATTCCTACTGTCGCAAGAGGGGCAACAATTGAATTCAAGGGACCTCTTCAGACGCTTGAGAGGGATGATATTCAGCAGTTAGAAGGCACCTTCTACGAGGTAGAGTATGCATATGATAAAAATCAAGTCAGGGTTAGAGTTAAAGCTGAGACTACAGTGGCGAGTGAGAGTAAATTAGACCCGGATGACGACCCATACGATGAGTTTCTTAATAAACAGACGGGATACGTTATGCTAACAGTTACAGAGGGCGAAGAACTCGTGCCAGAGCTGGAGATAGTCGATGAGGACACCGCCGCTTCTGACATGAACCTGGTGCTCATCGGCGGACCTGTGGCGAACAGTCTCGTCGCAGACCTCGTTACAGCCGGGAAGAGCAAGGTTGACTGGTACACCAGCGAGGGCGACATTGAGGTCATCTCCGACCATCCGGCGTCGGGCCTAACTTCGATAATCGTCGCCGGTAAGGACAGAGAAGCGACCCGCGCGGCTGCAGAGGCACTTGCCGCGGCGCTGTAGAGAGGCCTGCGCCTCTACTACTTCTTCTCTTTTCTTTTGTTTTTATTGCAGCTTTCTTTCCGGGTTTGGGTTTTGTTTTCAAGGTTAAGTTGTGGTGTTTAGGAGATGAAGGAAGCGATAAGGGAGGCGATCAAGGAGCTCATTCTCCCGGAGTTTAGCTCTCTCAGGGAGGAGGTTCGAGAGCTCAGGGGCCAGCAGCGGGAGTTCAGCCAGAGACTGAGCGATGTAAACCAGCTTTTGATAGACATGAACAGACGCATAGACGAGACCAACAAGCGCATAGACAGCATGCGCGAGGAGCTAACCGCTCGCATAGACGAGACCAACAAGCGCATAGACAGCGTACGTGAGGAGCTAACCGCTCGCATAGACGAGACCAGCAAGCGCATAGACAGCGTACGTGAGGAGCTAACCGCTCGCATAGACGAGACCAACAAGCGCATAGACAGCGTTCGTGAGGAGCTAACCGCCCGCATAGACGAGACCAACAAGCGCATAGACAGCATGCGTGAGGAGCTAACCGCCCGCATAGATGAGACCAACAAGCGCATAGACACTCTCAGTGCCAGGGTGGACAGTCTCAATCTCAGAGTGGACAGCTTAACCCAGGAGGTGGCGAAGCTCAGAGAAGATTTTGCCGAGTTCAAGGGGAGGGAGAAGATTATCGCCGATGTGCTAAAGCGCGTGGAGAGGCTCGAGGGGAAGGTGTTTGCTGAAGGATGAAAGCTCAAATTGAGTGATTGCATCTGCACATTCTCAAAAGCGATAGTATTATATATCTGCACCGTATCAATTAGTAAGCATGAGGTGGCCGTCACTGCTTCTGCTGCTGGTGCTCCTTCCGGTGGTGTACGGGGAAGAGTTAACCGAAGAGTTTGAGAAGGACTATATCAGCGTTTCGTATGTCACCATCGCCGGGGACCCCCTGTTTGAACATGCAGACACTGATGGAGATGGCATGGATGACGCCGTGGTGGTTCTGGATACCGCCACCGGAAAGGTGAGGATTATAAAGTTCGGCACTTCGGAGGTTTACAAACAGTTCACAGTTCCTGTAAGCAACTCCTACGCACTGGGTGTTATAAAGCTCAGTGGGAGCCCCTCTGTTATCATTGTTGGCAGCAAATACCTCTCCGCCTACACCCCCGATGGAGAACTACTGTGGGAAAAGCGGGATTTGCCGGGCTCAGTTTATTCCATCGCAGTGGCTGACCTGGACGGGGATGGCAGGGAGAATGAAATAGTTGCAGGGCTCTGGGAAGTCGTGGTTGCCTACAGCAGCGGTGGCTCTTCACTATGGGAGATGAGCATTTCCGACAGGGGTGACAAGCTGGTATCCCTGGACCTCGACAGGGATGGTGTGAAGGAGTCCCTGGCGCTTGCAGAAAGTTCCACCCTCTATCTGATTTCAGCAGACGGTCGTGTGATTGAAAGGTTTGGCAGCGAATACTTCAAAAACAGAATAATAAAGCTGGAAGCCGTTGACCTGGACGGTGACGGCTACACCTCCGAGCTAATAGTGTTCGACATAAAGGGTACAGTGTACGCCATTAACCAGAGCGGCATGCTGTGGGAGAGTGAGGTGTACTACGAGCCGGGCTCCAGAGTAAGGATTCTTCAGCTGGATACCGACAGGGGTACAGTCTACATATACTCCTCCTTCATATACCGTTTTTCCTCTGAGGGTGTGAAACAGACCTACTACAAGGGTGTGCCCAACGACGTTGTTGCGGTTGACTTCAACGGTGATGGGAGGAAGGAGGGTTTCGCAGGAGCCAGTGACAATAAAATATACGCCATAAAGGGCGGTGTTCAGGTTGGGTACTACGAACAGAATGGTAAGAAGGTCTCACCCTACAACAGCACTGGCGCTCGTACCATGACGACCTTCGACTACGACGGCGACGGCGTGCTCGACGACCTGCTCGTTGTTAACACGGATAACCAGCTTCTCATTGTTTCCCACATCAAGTCGCAGGTCAGCGGTAAAATAATAGTCCTTGCCAACCTCATCGACTACGGCCTTGCCGCAGACCTCTTTGAGTACCTGCGCAACGCCGGTTATGATGTGGTGCATGTTCTTCCCGGAAACTTCAACTCCTACAGGTCCGAGAAGAACATAATCATCCTGGGCGGGCACCGTGCCTACGACGGTGTGGGAGATATAGTTGGCGACCTGCTCAGTGCCCAGCAGAAGGCGGAGCTGGAGCAGAAGGGTGCCGTGAAGATGTTCTCCTTCAGCGACATCTGGGCGCCCGGGCAGCGCATCATTGTGCTCGCAGGCAACACTCGCGAAGAAACCAGGCAGGCTCACAGGAAGCACAGGGGGGAACTGGTGTTTTAGCTTGCAGAGGCACTGCTGCCTCTAAAACCACCTGAGTTTAACCCTTTTTCAGCTACCAGAGCCTGAAAAGAAGCCCAGAAAACGTCCCCTCACGTTGGATGTACGGGCCCGACGGGATTTGAACCCGCGACTAACTGGTTAAGAGCCAGCCACTCTGCCAGACTGAGTTACGGGCCCGAGATGCTGAGCAGAGCATAACCTTTGAAAATTTTTTGGAATCTTTCCCTTCGGTAAACTCGGATTTATGCACGAGGCGTTGCCATGGCGGAGCTGGTTGATGATGTGTATCAGTGTGATGTTCTTGTAGTAGGCGGTGGTGGCGCCGGTGCGAGAGCCGCGATAGAGGCCAGGAAGCACAACCTTGAGGTTCTGCTTGTGGTGAAAGGGCTCTTCGGCAGAAGCGGCTGCACCGTCATGGCTGAGGGCGGCTACAACGCCGCCTTTGGGTTCGTGGACCCGGAGGACAGCGAGAGGCTTCACTTCGAGGACACGGTGATAGGCGGGCGCTTTCTGAACAACCAGAAGCTGGTGGAAATCCTGGTCAGAGACGCACCAAGACGCATTCTTGAGCTGGAGCAGTTTGGCGCAGCCTTTGACAGGGTGGAGCCAAGAAAGTTTGACCAGCGCTACTTCGGCGGGCAGCGCTTCCGCAGGACGGTGCACCGCGGCGACAGGACGGGGCACGAGATGATGAGCGCGCTCAAGGAGGAGGCCTACCGCGTTGGTGTTGAGGTTCTGGAGGAGGTCGCAATAACACGCCTCCTCAGAAGCGGGGACAAGCTCACCGGTGCAACCGGTCTGGATTTAATTCACGGGCGCTTTCTGCTCTTCAAAGCAAAGGCGATTGTGCTCGCCACCGGCGGGGCGGGCAGAGTTTATGCAATAACCACAAATCCCTATCAGAAAACGGGCGATGGATATGCCCTTGCCTACAATGCAGGCGCTGAGCTCATCGACATGGAGATGGTGCAGTTTCATCCAACGGGTATGGTTTATCCCCCCTCGGCGAGCGGGCTGCTCGTAACCGAGGCGGTGCGCGGCGAGGGAGGAAAGCTCTACAACGCCAGAGGAGAGCGCTTCATGGCACGCTATGATCCAGAACGAATGGAGCTCTCAACCCGCGACGTGGTTACGCGGGCGATTTTCACTGAGATATCCCAGGGAAGAGGCACTGAGCACGGCGGCGTTTATCTGGACCTCACCCACGTGCCGGACGAGGTTATTGAGCAGAAGCTGGAGACGATGCTCAAACAGTTCCTGGATGTGGGTGTGGATATACGTCACGAGCCCATGGAGGTCTCCCCAAGCGCACATCACTTCATGGGCGGCGTGCGCACCCGCGAGGACTGCAGGAGCACCACCCTGCCAAACCTCTTCGCCTGCGGCGAGGTCAATGGGGGTGTGCACGGTGCGAATCGCCTGGGCGGTAACTCCCTCGCAGAGACGCAGGTTTTTGGAGCCATCGCAGGCGCGAACGCAGCAGAGGAGGCGAAGAAGCACGGCTACGCCAGCGTTGACAAGCGCGCGATAGAGGATGAGTACGAAAGAATATTCCGCTTCGAAGAAGGAGAGGGCGTGCTCCCCTACGAGGTGCGCTCCCGCTTGCAGCGCACCATGTGGGAGAAGGTGGGAATAGTGAGGAGTAAGCGGAGCCTTGAGGAGGCGCTGCGTGAAATAGCAGAACTCAGAGCAAAGCTGGACGAGGTTGCTGTGGAGAGCGGTCTGAGGTACAACCTGCAGCTGCTCGCGGCGGTGGAGCTGGACAACATGCTCCTCGTAGGTGAGATGATAACCAGGAGTGCACTCCTCCGCACAGAAAGCAGAGGTGCACACTACAGGAGCGACTATCCCGAGGAGGACCCCCGCTGGGTCAGGAACATCATCGTGGCAAAGGCCGCGGATGGAATGCTGGTCAAAACGGTTGAGCCCGTTATAACAACTCTTGCTCCGTGAGGGTTGAAGATGAAGATAACAGTTTTCAGGTATAATCCTCAGACGGAGGACGAGCCCCGCTACGAAAGCTACGAGGTGGAGCACCATCCACACATGAAGATAATCGACGCGCTGCAGCAGATAAACGAGCGCTACGGTGCCAACATCGCCTACAGGAGCTCCTGCAGAGCCGGACAGTGCGGCTCCTGCGCAGTCCTGGCAAATCGCAAACCTGTGCTTGCGTGCAGAACCGATGTAACCGATGGAATGCTCCTGGAACCGCTTAGAAACTTTCCTGTAATAAAGGACCTGGTGGTGGCGACGCAGAAGAACTACCGCAGGATAGCCTCTCTTCGCCCTTATCTGCACCGGATGAAGAAGAGGGAGGCGAAGATAGAGAAGCTGCTCCTTAAAGACCTCAAGCGCATGGAGAGGCTCAAGAGATGCATAGAATGCAGCTCCTGCATGAGCTCCTGCCCGGCGCACACCCACAGCAAGGCCTTCGCCGGGCCGATGCTCTTCAGAATAATAGCACGCTTTGTGCATGACCCCAGGGATGAGCTCAATCGCCTTCCAATAGCCGTGGAGGAAGGTTTATACCTGTGCACCACCTGCGGAACATGCAGGGAGGTGTGCCCCGAGGAGATACCCACAAACGAGGAGATTCAGGAGATGCGCCAGCTTGTTTACGAGGCTGCACGCAAATCTACGGTCTGAGGAGGAGTATCGCCAGGGCCACTATTATGCCCCACACTGCGAAGTTCCAGCCTATCACCTTGGAGCCGTCGAGGGGCGGAAAGGGGATCATGTTGAAGAGCGCCAGCCAGGCGTTTATTCTGGCCCCGAACTCAAAGCCTATTAGCATAAAGACCACAGCGAGGGCTATGTTTGCCGCAGCTCCCGAAGCGGAGATTATTCCATCCTCCCGCTTTGAAATGCCCCCGTAGCCTGGAACAATGTAAACCGCCCCGGGGGCGATGAACAGCCAGCCAGTTACCACGCGCAGAAACAGTGCCCCAATCAGCCCGAGCTCCCACATTCTGTACTCAGCCCAGCACCCGAAGCGCTGCGCAGTTAGCTTGTGTGCAAGCTCGTGGAAGATAAAGCCCAGGCTAACAGCGAGAAGAGCCACCAGCAGGAGGGGCACATCCGGTATTCCCCTGGAAGGATGATAGGCGAACACGAAGGCTATTACTATGGCGGAAATCGCCAGCTCCCTAACCTCGCGTGCCGTAAAAGCGAACCTCAGGGCTCTCGCCTCCTTGTCCAGACCTCCTCGTAGTACAGAAGGCTAACCTCTGGAGGGAAAACAAAGCCCCCAACGCTTTTAAGCTCGCCCTTAGCAACCCTGCCCGGGAGCTCCACCTCTATCACATCCCCCACCTTACCGGAGCTGAGAGCCCTGCCCAGCTCCTTTCTGAACACCCTGCCAAGCTCGCTGTTCTGGGAGTAGGATACGAGCACCATGTCGCCCCTCCGCACCCCCCTGAGCTGCAGGAAGCCTCTGAAAAGGGTTGGTGATGCCAGAGTTGCGATAAGGAGCAGGAGCACCTTCTGCTCCCCACTCAGGGTGAAAAAGTTCATCCCCAGGAAGAGGAGTATGAGCATCACCAGATAGAACTTCAGGAACTCGAGCAGTCGCATTTTAAACACCGAAGATTCTCTGATAAAGCGGCAGAATTATCGTCGGAAAGGATATAGCTGTGCCCAGCATTGAGCCCACATTTGCCAGAGCCGTGACCAGGAGCACGCGGAAGGCCCTGTTTCTGAAAAGTTCCCCTGTGCTGGTGGCCCTGAACATCTCCGAGACCTCGCCCACGGTTACGCGCTTCACCTTTGCCTCCACAAAGCCGGCGAACCATCCAGCTGCAATGAGAGGGTTGAGCGAAGTCAGGGGCGAGGCAAGGGCACCTGCTGCGGCCGCTGCAAGACTGCCGCGGGCGAGAAGCACAGCTATAAACGTCGGAACCATGTGGTTCGCCAGCCACAGAGCCACGCTTCCCTGTATCGGCACCCCCCTGAGCAGCGCTAATCCAAACAGCGCCAGCACAAGCGAGGGAAGGGCGAACTTGAGAAGGTTGGTAAGCGTGAGCCTGCGCTTCGGCACGTGCTCCAGCTCCTCCATGGGCGGAATCTCCTCCGGATGGGCGAGGAAGTGCTCAATACCCGGCCTGTGCCCTGCTCCCACGACGGCGAGCACATTTCCGTAGCGCCTCTCCAGCTCGAGGAGCTTTGCCGCCATGTATGCGTCCCTCTCCTTAACCAGAACTGTGTACATGTTGGGTGAGAACTCCCGCATGCTGGCGATTATATTCAGCAGATTTTCCTGCTTCTTCACCTCGCCGATCTCCCGCTTTATCTCATCACCGCTTATGAAGAGCGAGGAGAGCAGCTCTCTGGCAATGTTCAGTTTTTCCCTGATGGACATCTTTGCGAGGGCGCGCCGCATGGTGATGCGAATGTCGCGGTCTATCAGCGCCACCTGCGCACCTCTCCGCCTCGCCACCTCAATGGCAACAAGCATCTCTCTCCCGGGCTTCACCCCCACCTCTGCGCCCAGCCTTCGCTGAAGGAAGGCGAGCAGAATGTTGAGAAGCGCCACCGTGGAATTGTTCTTCTTTATCAGGTCCACCACGGGCACGTGCTGCTGCTCCCGCATGCCGCGCAGGCGGAACTCGTCCAGCTCAACCGCAACAGCACTGGGGTTGAGCTCCTCTATCTTCCGGACCACCTCCTCGACGCTCTCCTGCGAGATGTGGGCGGTGCCTACTATTACTATCATCTCAAAACCTCGTACTCAAGGATAAAGTCCTTCCCCAGGGGGTAGTACCTCTTCAGCTTTAGGTGGACCCCCTCCGCGATGGTGGCGAATCCCTCGCCGTCTACCAGGGTAACCGCATCTCTACCGCCCACCAGCACCGGCGCAATGGCCACGCTGACCTCATCCACCAGCCCCTGAGAGAGCATCCCCCAGTTCAGCGTACCGCCGCCTTCCAGAAGTACAGAGCGAATTCCCCTGGAGTACAGCTCCCGCATCAGACAGCGAAGGTCCACCCTAACCTCTCCGCACACCAGCACGCTGGCACCCTTCTTGCGCAGCGCCGCAATGCGCTCCTCGGGTGCAGCGCTGGAGACTGCTATTATTGTGGGCGCCTCCCCGTTGAGAACCCTCGCGCTCAGGGGCGTCCTGGCGCGGGAATCGACCACCACCCGCGTGGGGTTGCGCTTCCCTTCGCCGGGTATCCTGTGCACAGTTAAACGCGGGTCGTCGTCCAGCACTGTGCCTATGCCCACCATTATTGCATCCACCCGCTGGCGAATGCGGTGCACCCTCTCCAGGTCCTCTTTGCCAGAGATCCTGACATCCCTCTCGCGGGTGGCTATCTTGCCATCGAGCGTCATGCCAGCGTTGAGTATCACATGGGGTCTCTGCATAAGAAGTTTAATAAGAGAGTGCCATAAATAAACATTCTCATGCGCATTCTGTGGCTCAGCGGCGAGGAGATGGAGCCCCTGCTGGAGATGGGCAGGGTTATCGAGGCTGTGGAGCAGGCTTTCAGGGAGCACGGCCTTGGGAAGGTGCAGATGCCTCCGAAGGTCTATCTATACTTTGAGAAGGGCGACCTGCGCGCCATGCCGGCTTACATACCAGCGCTCGGAAAGGCGGGTGTCAAGATAGTGAATGTCCATCCCGGGAATCCCTCCCGCGGGCTGCCCACCGTAATGGCGAGCTACGTTCTGGTATCTCCCGAGACAGGTGCCCCGCTTGCTCTCATGAACGCCACCTACCTCACCGACGCCCGCACAGGTGCTGCAGGAGCGATTGCAGCCAGGTATCTGGCGAGGAAAGACTCCAGAACCCTCGGCCTGGTAGGCGCAGGAAGGCAGGCGAGGACCCAGCTTCTCGCAACGGCGGAGCTCTTTGACCTGGAGCGCGTTCTGGTGGCGAGCCGCAATTTCAGCAGCGCCCGCCGCTTCGCCGAAGAGATGGGGAGCAGTCTTGGACTGGATATAGAGCCCTGCGAAGTTCGCGAGGCTTGCGGCGCCGATATCGTAGCGACGACCACACCCTCGAGGGAGCCGGTGGTGAGGGACGAGTGGATTCAGGAGGGGACGCACATCAACGCAATAGGTGCCGACGCACCGGGGAAGCAGGAGCTGGAGCCAGAGATACTGCGCCGCGCTAAGGTTGTGGTGGACTCCTGGGAGCAGGCGAAGCACAGCGGCGAGATAAACGTACCCCTGCGCAGGCGATTGCTCTTCCGCGAGGACATCTATGCTGAGCTGGGTGAGATAGTTGCCGGGAAGAAGCCGGGCAGGGAGAGCGACGGGGAGATAACAGTCTTCGACTCCACGGGGCTGGCGATTCAGGACGTGGCAGCGGCGGCGCTGGCGTACCGCATTGCAAGAGAGAAGGGCGCTGGTGTGGAGCTGGAGTTTTAGATGCGCCTGGACAGGCTCCTCCTGGTCAGGGGGTACTTCTCCTCCCGGGAGAGGGCGAAGCTTGCAATAAGGCTGGGGAAGGTTCTGGTGAACGGCAGGGCTGTTAAGAAGCCCTCTGCGCAGGTTGAGCCGGGTGCTGAGGTGGAGGTGCTCTCCGGCGAGGTGCCCCGCGGCTACTGGAAGCTGGCGGAGCTCGACAGGGAGTGGGGGATATTCTCAGGCCCGGAGGTGGTGCTTGACCTCGGCAGCAGTGCGGGCGGCTTCCTGATGTACGCAGGCGAGCGCGCCTCTCTGGTTATTGGCATTGAATACAGCAGGGACTTCGAGGCGGCGCTGCGGGAGATAGAGAGGAGCAGGAGAAATGTGCGCATTTACATCGCCGACGCCTTCACCTTCGACACTTCCCTTCTGCCGGAGCTCGACCTGATTCTGGTGGACCTGACCCTTCCTCCACGGGATGCGCTCTTGGCTGTGCAGCGCTACCTGGGAAAACTGCGCCCCGGCGGAAGGGTGCTTTTTGTGGCCAAGGGCAGAGGTAAGCCAGAGTTCACAGGCTTGGTGCTGCTCAGGAGCAGGCGCTCGCCCTCGAGGCGGGAGAGCTACTTTCTGCTGGAGAAGCCGTGAGGGGCTGCGATGGAAGGTCCTGGTGTGAAGGTGATAGCCGAGAGGTTAAGCATTCTCGAGGGGGAGAGGGTTAAAAGAGCCTGGGGAAACTCCAGGAAGCTGGACTTCTCCCTTCTCCAGGGCAGGAGAATAAACAGGGTCTTCAGCTTTGGAAAGGAGCTATTCCTGGACCTGGGAGTCTTCCTCAGGGTGCACTTCCTGATGTACGGTGGCTTTTCCCTGGGGAGGCTTACAAGAAGCAGAGACAGGGTCAGACTCTGCCTCGAGGCTTCGAAGAGCGCCTACTTCTACAGCTGCTCTGTAAGGCTTCTGGACTCGCCTCCTGCTCGAGAGTGGGAGCTGGACATCCTCTCTCCGGAGTGGAAACCTGAGAGGGTGCTGCGGCGAATTGAGGGCAGAGAGGAGCTCATCGGCGACCTGCTTCTCAACCAGGAGGTCTTTCCAGGGGCCGGGAACATCATACGCCTGGAGGCTCTTTTCAGGGCGGGGGTTCATCCCATGAGCAGGGTTGAGAAGATACCTCCAGCGACGCTTCGCAGCCTCCTGCTGCAGGTGCGCAGGGTTGCACACCTCTTCTACAGGTGCAGAAAGGCGGGCAGTAGCCTAAGGCCCCGCCTGCTGATTTACAACCGAAGCCGGTGCGTGAGGTGCGGCGGAAAAATCTCCAGGCAGAGGCTGGGTGAGAGGCGGAGGATAAGCCACTTCTGCGCTAACTGCCAGAGAATTTTTTAGGGTACCTCTCCAGGGCGCGCTTTATCCTGGCGATGCCCTCCCTTATGTTCTCCATGCTGGTGGCGTAGCTCAGCCTCAGGTAGCCCTCCCCCTCGCTGCCAAAGGCTGCTCCCGGCACTGTGGCGACGCCGGCTTTGTCAAGGAGGTAGTTCGCAAGCCTGAAGGAGTCCCTGTCGTAGGCCGAGAAGTTGGGGAAGGCGTAAAAGGCGCCCCTTGGCATGACGCAGCTAACCCGGGGGATGCTCCTGAGCTCCTCAACCATGTATCGCCTGCGCTGGTCGAAGGCCTCTACCATGCGCTTTACCTCCTCCTGCGAGCCGCGGAGCGCCTCTATGGCTGCGCGCTGGACAAAGCTGGTCACATTGCTCACACTGTGCGCCTGCAGACGCGTCATTGCCTTTATCACCTCTCTGGGGCCCGCGGCATAGCCTATGCGCCAGCCCGTCATTGAGTAGGCCTTTGAGAAGCCGTTAACAGTGACAACGCGCTCCTTCATCCCCTCAAGGCTTGCGATGCTCACATGCTCTGCGCCGTCGTACACCATGTACTCGTATATCTCGTCAGAGAGCACAAAGATTCCGTGGTCCTGGCACACCTCTGCTATCGCCCTAACGTCCTCCCTGCCAAGCACAGCCCCGGTGGGATTGCAGGGTGAGTTGAGGATGAGCAGCTTCGTCCTGCGGGTTATCTTCTCCGCTATCGCTTCCGCAAGCAGACGGAAGCCGTCCTCCTCGTAGGTGGGCACAAACACAGCCCTTGCCTCGGCGAGTTCCACCATCGCTGGGTAGGAGACCCACCAGGGCGAGGGAATGAGCACCTCATCTCCGCGCTCCACCAGCACCTGGATTGCAGCGTAGAGCGCCATCTTCGCCCCCGGGGTTACCACTATCTCCTCGCTGTCGTAGCAAATTCCGTTCTCCCTCTCCAGCTTCTCCGCAATAGCCTCGCGCAGCTCCGGTATCCCCGCCGCGGGGGTGTAGTAGATGAAGTCCTCCTCCAGGGCTTTGACAAGCGCCCTCTTTATGTGGGCAGGCGTCGAGAAGTCGGGCTCGCCGGCACCGAAGGGTATGACCTTCTTCCCCTGAGCGCGGAGCGCCTTCGCCTTTGCGGTAATCTCCAGGGTAGCCGAGGGCTGGACCCTTCTGATCCTCTCAGAGAGCATTCCACCACCTGATAAACTTCTCAGCCGGAGTATTTAAGCTTTCTACCTCCTCCTGAGCAGCAGCTCCCTCTCAGTGCGGTAGTCCTGGATGAGCCTCTCCAGCCAGCTCTCAAGCTTCGCCGTCTGCTCAGCCTCAAGCTCTGCCCGCCTCTTCTCGATCAGCTCCTCAAGCGCGCGCCTCTCAGCAACTGCAAACTCTCCAACGCGCCTCAGCTCTATCTCCTCCGGCTCAATAACCACCACACCCTCGAGCGCCTCCCTCGCCAGATGGGATGCTCTGTGCAGGTCTGCGATTACCGCCCGCGGTCTGAGTGCCGCAAGCTCCTCGGCGGCGCTCTTTCCAGCGCCGCTGGTGTCGGCGATGTAAACCACGTCCCCCTCGCCGAGGCGAAGCCTCTCCTTTGCGGAGAGCACCTCCTCCCTGGTGAACTTCTGCAGGACCTTCACCAGCTCAAGCTCCGGCTTTTCCCTGAGCTCCATCTCCTGCTCCAGCCTCTCAATTCTGCGCCTCAGCGTCTGGTTCTCCCTTCTGAGCTGCTCCATCTTCTTCCTGAGCTCTGCAATGGCGCGCTCCCTGCGCCTGACCTCCTCGTCGCGGATTGCACTCCGCCTCTCCCGGGCAATAGCCTCGCGCAGCCTGCGCTTCAGCGAGGTGATGGCGCGGTTCTTGCTCTCAATTATTCGCTCCCTCTCCTCCAGCTCCCGCCTGAGCAGCTTCACATCGCTCCTCAGCCTTTTTATCATCCCCCTGTACTCGTTTGGTATGCTCTCCAGGCTGGGAGCCTCTTCCTCCTCGGGCTCCTCAACACGCAGCCTCTGCCTCAGCGCCCTGTCGAGACTCTCGCCGCGCAGCACCGCAAGCTTTATCTCCTCCCTGAGGTGCCAGGCTTTTGCCTCATGTAGACGGCGCTCTATGTTCTCAAGCTTGCTCTTCACAGTGTTGTGAGCCTTCAGCGCTGCAGCTATGGCATCGCGCTCGTGGGGGTTGCGGTAAACCTTGCCGAACCTCTCCTCCACCAGCTTTATCTTCTCCTCCACAGCAAGCGCCTGGGAGGGTGTGAAGAGCACCGCATTCAGCTTCGACGCAAGCTTCTCGGCAAATCGCGGTGCAGGTGTTACGTCGCTTGCCACAATCGCCACTGCCCTGTACTTCGCCGCAAAGAGCAGTGCCTGGTGCAGTGTGAACTCCCTGGCGCTCACAACCTCGAGCAGCTCCCCCTCCAGGCTGAGCGCAGCTATAGCGGTAGTCGTGCCTGGATCGACGCCCAGAATCACCGTTGCCTTCTCAGCCCCGAGCGGTGTGAAGCTGAACCTCTCCTTCTCCACGGGGAGCACCTTTATCTGGACATCGCTTCCCCGGGTGCTCTTTATCCCCCTGAGCTCACTGCGCGGCGCCTCCACCAGAAACTCACCCCGCGAGTAGCCGCTGTCGGCGCGCACCCCCTCGAAAGTGTAGCCGAGCTTAAGCTCCTTGAGCTTTGCCTTTATCTCCTTTATGCTCATGGCGATGTTGTTGTGAACCTTCCTGCGGTACCTGTCCTTGCTCTGCCCCCCTCTGCTCAGGCTCCTCGCCCTGCTCACCACTATCTTTGTCTTCCTCTCAAAGAGCTCCACCACGCAGCCCACGTTCATGTACGCGAGCAGAGCACACGCCTCTGCCTCCTCCGCAGAGCTCGCGTCCCTGCGAAGCTTGATCCCGTGATTCTTTGCCACTATGTGCAGCGCCCTTGCCTCGCCGGGTGAGCCCGTGACCTGTACCACCTGCGTCTCCCGGGGAAGGGAGTAGAAGAAGGGCTTCAGCTTCTTCTTCGGGAAGAGCTCAAATATGTTGTCCACCGCAAGGCGCTCGGGCTTAATCTCCCTGATAAACCTGAGGAGCTTCCCCCGCGGAATCTCCTCGCGGAGGGTTATCTTCCCGTCTTCCAGAAGCACCACCGAATACCGCGGCTGAGCCTTGGAGTGGGGCGAGCCGGCAAGGATGTCGATGCCCAGAACCCTCATTTATAACCTCCCAGCAGGATAACGTCGATATTATAAACGTCCAAGAGAGGATAACTTTTTAATCCCATCAATCGCAATATACCTGCCATGAGGTACTCGAGGCCCAGAGGTACGAGGGACTTCCTGCCGGGTGAGATGGCGCTTCGCCGCGCTGTTGAGCAGAAGATGCGCAGCGTTTTTATTCGCTATGGTTACACTGAGGTTGCCACTCCTACCTTTGAGCACCTGGAGCTTATCACTGCCAAGTCTGGCGAGGAGATACTCGCCCACCTGTACCACTTCAAGGACAAGGGCGGGAGAGACCTGGCTCTCAGGCCCGAGCTCACCGCGCCGGTGATGCGCCTCTACGTGAATCAGCTCCAGAACTCGCCCAAGCCGCTCAGACTGTACTACTTCGGAAACTGCTTCCGCTACGAGCGCCCCCAGGCAGGCAGGTACCGCGAGTTCTGGCAGGCGGGGGTTGAGCTGATAGGCCCTGCCTCTCCCGAGGCGCAGGCAGAGGTCATCGCCCTTGCTGAAGCTGTGCTCAGGGAGCTCGGGCTGCGCAACTACGAGCTGCACATTGGAAGTGTGGGTGTGCTCAGGAAGTTCCTGGCAGAGCGCGGCGTGGCTGAGGAGGAGCAGTGCAGGATAATGGGGATAATAGACAAGGGGGACAGGGAGCTTCTGGAGGAGGAGCTCCTCAAGCTTGGGCTGTCGCAGGAGGAGAGGAGCACCATTGCAGGGGTACTTGAGCTCACAGGAGGGCGCGACGCGGTGCTAAGTAAGGCGAGGGAGCTTCTCGGGGAGCGCAGGGCAGCGCTTGAGGAGCTTCTCAGCCTGGAGGAGATACTCGACGCCCTTGAGAGCTTCGGCGTAAAATACAGCCTCAACCTGGGCATAGCACGGGGTCTGGACTACTACACCGGCATGGTGTTTGAAATCTACGCTCCAAAGCTGGGGGCTGAGAAGCAGATATGCGGCGGCGGGAGCTACTCCCTCGCAGAGACCTTCGGGGGAAAACCCGTCGCCACGAGCGGCTTTGCCTTCGGCTTCGACCGCATCATGCTGGCTCTGCAGAAGGATGGGGTCGAGCTAAGGGGAGATGAGGGGGTGCAGGTGATGGTGATACCCTTTGGCGAGGAGTACCTCCCAAAGGCGGTGGAGATAGCCTCGGCACTCAGGCGCAGCCTTGCCTGTGAGCTCGAGGTTATGCGGAGAAGGGTTAAGAGGGCGCTCTCCTACGCCAGCTCAAAGGGCGTGCCCTTCGTTGTGCTGGTGGGCGAGGAGACGGCGCGCGGCAGGGTTCTGCTGAAGCACATGCGCTCCGGCGAGCAGAGGGAGGTGGAGATTGATAGGCTTGAGGAGTTACTTCTGGAGGAAGCTGGTGTCTGATGGAGCTTTCGAATGGCAGGCAGACCGGGATGCGGAGGTTCGCCGCAAAAGTGTACTACGACGGCACCGCCTTTTACGGTTCGCAGCGCCAGCCGGGCAGGCGCACCGTTGAGGGCGAACTCCTGCGCGCTCTTCGCAGCTTCGGGGAGGTTTTGAACTTCAGGAGCGCTGGAAGAACTGACCGCTTTGTGAGCGCCCTTGGCAATGTATTTTCCTTCGATTCTGACAGGCGCCTCCCCCCCAGGGCGATAAATGCAGAGCTGCCTCCCGAAATCAGGGTGCTCTCCATCAGGGAGGTTCCACCCAACTTCCACCCCCGCTACGACGCGCTGCACAGGACGTACAGGTACTTCCTGTACGATGAGGGCTTCGATATCGATGCGATTAGGCGGGCGTGCCGCATTCTGGAGGGGGAGCACAGCTTCCACAACTTCACCAGAGCGAGGGGGAAGAACTGCACCCGCAGACTGCTCAGGGTGACTGCCAAGAAGAGGCACCACGTGGTTGTGCTGAGCTTTAAGGGGGAGAGCTTCCTGTGGGAGATGGTGCGCAGGCTGGTGAGCGCCCTCGCCATGGTGGGCAGGGGGGAACTCGCCCTGGAGGAGCTTGAGGAGGCCCTTTCTCCGGGAGTGGAGCGCAGGTTTCCCGCATCCCCGCCCCAGTTTCTCGTGCTCTGGGAGGTGGCCTACGAGTTCGAGTTTGAGCACGAGGCCTATTCTGTGGCGCGCCTTGTGAGAGAGCTTGAGAAGAGGTTCAGGGAGCTGTGGGCAGGCGCAGCAATGGCGGGGGAAATGCGGGAGCAGCTTTTGCGGTCTTAGCTACCTCGTGAGGAGGTAGCCCGCTACTATCGCCAGTGCGATGCCGGCGGCGTTCTCTGCCTTTATCCTCTCCCCGAGTATGAGCACCGCCAGCACGGCGCTGACCGCCGGATACAGCGCAGTGAGGGGAATCACTATGCTTCCGGGATACCTCTCCAGGGCGAACATGAAGAGCAGCGAGGCTGCCACACCCATCAGGGTGCCGAGTGCAAGCAGTGCCGCTGGCTGGGAGAAGGGCAAGTTTACCCCCCTGCTGTAGAGGTAGGCGAGAATTGCAAAGTTGCTGAGCATGTACACAATATTGGTTACAAAGAGGGCGCGAAACAGGCCGAGCCTGTCTATACCGTACTTGTATAAAAAGCCCCACAAACCCCACATCAGGATTATGGCGGCGCCAAGAAGAGAAATCTCCAGCCTCATGGCTCAGAAACACGGGTTAACGTTTTAATATTTGGAATGCAGAAAGCCGCCGATGTTTGTGAGAAAAGTAAATGTGTGTACATCTGGAGGGAGGTAGCCTTCCGGAGAAAACTGAGTCCACGACATCAGAGAAATATGGTTTTTATTTAGCAAGGCCGCACTCTGGAGGCTATTTTCTATTTTTGATTCGAATTCAATCACCGATAGCGCAACCACCATAACAACGGCTGCCTCATCCTTATGTTATCTGCAAAAACTATAACTTCCCTCCTGTTCTGATTATCGGGTTCCAGCCATTAAACTCCTCCGCAGCTTCTCCGTCTTTTGACAGAACTTCAGACTTAAACTGTCCCCTGATGTAGCCTGGCGGATAGGTGCAGGCAACGGTAAGCGTGCAGGCGTGCCAGATGTCAGGACCTAATTTGTCACCTTCTGGCTCACAAAGTGATATTAGGGTTAGATGACCCACTCGCCAGCTTTGCTCAGGGTCCTGAGGCATTGATGGAATCGTTTTAAAAGCGGGAATGACTCCGGGATATGCAGCACCCCCACCAGCCTCGGCAATGGCAAGATATTTAAGGCAGAAGTACAACAAGTATAAGCAGGAGGGAGAACTTTTGGAAAGAGAGGAGATAGTTGAACTTCTCAACCGGGACCTGAGTGGAGAGATAGAGGCCATCCTTGTATATATGCGCAACGCAACCGTAGCACTGGGTGAAGAGTGTGAGGCGGGGCATGAGATGGAGGAGATTGCCCTGGATGAAATGAGGCATGCGGAATGGCTGGCCGAGCTCATCGTGGAGCTCGGCGGGAAGCCTGCAATGACTCATCGTGAGCTGGATTTCGGCGGGGATTCTGTTGAGGATTTTGTGAAACGTGTAATTGAGCTTGAAAAGGAAGCCATAGCCATGTACAGGGAACACATCTCTGCTATCGACAATGCCAGAGTGAAGGAGAAACTCCAGCACATATTAAAAGAAGAGGAGTGGCATCTGGAGGAGTTTGAGGAGCTATTTGAGGAGTTAAAATCTTAGTCTCCTGACCCCTTTTTCTGTTCCCAGGTACACCTCGCTCACAAGTGCGGATGAGAAGAGTCCATTCTCGAGCACACCCACGATTCTGTTTATCTCCTCCTCCAGCTCCTCCGGGCCCGAAATCTCACCAAAGTCTGCATCAAGAAGATAATTTCCGTTGTCTGTGATAAGCGGACCCACCTTGCCCCTGCCCCTGCGCAGGGCCACGCTTTTTGCACCAATCTTTATAAGCGCTCTCTCTGCCACGCGCCAGGCGAAGGGCAGTACCTCCACCGGCACAGGCATGCTCAGTTTGTCCACGAGTTTGCTTTCATCTGCCACAACTATGAAGCGCTTTGCATTGCATGCCACCACCTTTTCACGGAAGAGTGCGCCTCCGCCTCCTTTAATCAGCTCCAGTCCCGGCGTAACCTGGTCGGCACCATCTATTGCGATGTCCACCTGCTCAAACTCCTCGAAGGTGGTTATGGGAATGCCGAACTCCAGTGCATGGATGCGGGTGTCCACACTTGTGGGTATTGCCTTTATGCACAGCCCCTCCTCACGCACCCTCCTGCCCAGCGCGCGGACCGCATAGTAAGCTGTTGAACCTGTCCCCAGTCCCACAACATCGCCATCTTTGACCTCTGCAGCGGCGCTTTCAGCGGCCATCTGCTTCAGCCTCTCCTTCATGGCTCACCACTTCTCCCGAGCCTCTTATAAATCTTTGTTTTCAGCAGCTCCAGGAAGCTCGCCGGCGTTCCGAAGACCTCAACCCTCCCCTTCCTTATGTCCTCCACGCTCTCCACCACAACGCCAGCGGCGCCTATCTCCGCGTAGGTATGGGCATCGCTGCCGGCGGTGAGCTTCAAGCCCCGCTTCAGAGCAAAATCCAGTGCCTTTCTGTTTGAACTCTGCATGGCACAGCGTGCATTGAAGACCTCCACCGCGTCCACATAGCTGTGGAGCACCTCAATGCCGCGCAGGCGATATATTCGGAGTGGGTCGAAGGGATGGGGTACACTCACGAAGCCATCCTGAGAGCGGATCTCGTCCACCACCTCAAAGAACTCCCTGGACTTGACCTCCTCCTGAAGAAAATATCCAAGCACCTCCCCACGGTCCGTCTTTATCTCAGCTCCGGGAATGACCACGAAATCCTCCTTGGCAAGCTTCCTGGCCCTAAGTCCGCCCATTGCTGTGCCGTGGTCTGTTACAGCTATGCCGTCCAGTCCCACCGCCCTGGCGCGTTTTATAATCCCCTCCAGCTCCATGCTGCAATCCCAGGAATAGGCAGAATGCACGTGCAGGTCCAGTTTCATGGGATTAAATTCAGGGAGGGGAAGATAAATCTTCCTGCGTAAGTTTTAAAGCGTCGCCATGCAGGAGAATAATCAATGGATATAGAGACAATAATAGAGAGGCTCAGGGACAGGAACCTTGAGCTTGAGGCAGAGGTTGAAAAGAACCGCAGGATTATTGCTGTGCTTGAGGACTACGCTGCTGGAAGAGTGGTCCTGGAGGAGCTTAAAAGGGAGCTACGCGACATAGCAGCGCGCTACGGTGATGAGCTGAGCTGCAGGATAATAGAGATGCTGGAGGCAACGCGGTGAAGCTGGGAGCGATGAACAGTCCGGGCAGGGAGGTGGTGGAGCAGCTCAACTTCTTCGCCCGCGAGGGCTTTGATTTTGCAGAGCTTGCCATAGAGGCTCCAGAAGCGACACCTGAGTTGCTCAGGCGGAAGAAAGAAGAGCTCAGGGACGTAATAGAAAGCCATTCGCTTGAGCTGGTGGCGCACCTGCCCTGGTACTTTGAGATAGCACATCCCTATGCGAGGGTAAGGGATGCCTACCTTCAGGAGGTGGGCTCTGCGCTTGAGGTGGCTGCCACTCTCGACGCAAAGCTCGCATGCCTGCACCTGCATCGCCTTCCCAAGTTCTTCAGGGATAGAGCACTGGAGCTCCACATCCAGGCACTTCGCAGGGCGCTTGAGTGTGCGGAGGATACCGGGATAAAGCTCTGCATAGAGAATTCAGACCTGCGAACCCTTCCAGCAGAACACATCGCCGCAATTCTGGAAGAGCTGCCAGAGCTCGGGCTGGTGCTGGATGTGGGGCATGCACACATCGGCTTAACTCTGGATGAGGTCCTGGGCTTTGTAAGGCCTTTCAGGAAGCGGGTTGAGCACATGCATATTCACGACAACAACCTCAACGAGGACCTCCATCTCCCCGTAGGTGCAGGCAGCATAGAGTGGGAGCGTCTTATACCGGAGCTGAAGCGCTTCTACGATGGCAGAATTACACTGGAGGTACACTCCCGCTATCCAGACTACCTGCTGCTGAGCAGGGAGATGCTCATAAAGCTCTGGGAAAAGCGAGTTTAATTTTATTTATTGACATGAAGCTTCCCGGCACTGAGAGAGCCGCGGGGGTACCCGAGAGGCCAAAGGGGGCAGACTTAAGATCTGCTGGCTAAGTGCCTGCGTGGGTTCGAATCCCACCCCCCGCATCAGAAGGCAGAGGTTCTGCTGGCTCTGTGGCGGCGGATGTGCATTTTATTTCAATTCTCTGTCCCGAAACTCAAGATTTATATACCAAAAGGTGAAAAAATTTTAACAGGTGTCGAAGGTGGGCGCAGACTTTTTTGAGATATTAGCAGAGGTCAGCAGGGAAAATCCGGTGCTTTACGGGGCGATAGTGGTTGGCGTAATACTGGTTGAGGGTATTGTACTTGCGCTCCTCATGGAGCTGGTTTTCAAGGTGCTGGGAATTGAGGTAAAGGAAGTCCCCCATCATTAGGGTGGTGCCATGTATCTTCCTCTTGCGGGGGTGGAGATAAGCGGCTGGCTGCTGCTTGCCATAGGCTTCTGTGTTGGTGTGCTCGCCGGCTTCTTCGGAATCGGCGGGGGTTTTATCGTAACTCCCGCGCTGAACATCTTCGGATTCCCAATGGCCTATGCTATAGGAACAGACCTCTCCCAGATTATGGGCAATTCTATTGTTGCCACCTTCAAGCACCGCAAGCTGGGCAATGTGGACCTCAGGCTTGGAATTCTGATGGTAATTGGCACTGCTCTCGGTGTGGAAGCCGGTAAGGAGGTGGTCATCTACCTGGAGGAAATAGGTGCTGTGGGAAGTGTGGTGAGGATTATCTACATCTTCCTGCTGGGAGGTACGGGGGCGTACATGCTCTTTGACTACTGGAAGTTTAAAAGGGAGGAGGAGACGGGCAGGGAGAAGAAGGTGGTGACGGAACGGGTTGGCAGCCGGCTGTCTGAGATGGTCCACCGCATAAATCTGCCGCCGAGAGTGTCCCTGCCCACATCCCGGATAGCTTCCATCTCCATCTGGGCCATCCTTCTGGTGGGCTTTGTGACGGGATTTCTCGCCGGCTTTCTGGGGGTGGGCGGCGGATTCATACGCATGCCGGCCATGATATACGCGCTGGGGGTGCCGACCACAATAGCAATAGGCACAGACCTCTTCGAGATAATCTTCTCCTCAGCAATAGGCGCCTTTCTCTACGCCACCGAGGGGAGGGTGGAGATAGTGGCCGCAGCGGTTATGGTGTGCGGCTCGGCGATAGGAGCACAGATAGGTGCTCTTGGCACTCGCTACGTGCGGGGTATGAAGATACGCTTCTATTTTGCCCTCACCATCCTCCTGGCGGCGGTGAGCGTGGTGATGAAGCAGCTTGCCGTCAGCTTCTCCATACCTGCGCTCAGCACCTATGCGGGGTACCTCATACTGGGGGTTGCGGGGCTGATGACCCTTAATATAACCCTGAGCACCGTTAAGGGCGTCGTGGAAGAGAGGGCCGTATTCCCGGCTGTGAAGCGGAAGATGCGGATTCTGCTCGCAAGCGGCGGCTCGGAGCACGCACTGCGTGCTGTTCGTCTTGGTGCACGCATAGCGAGGGGCTACAATGCGGAGGTAACACTGCTCGTGGTCAGAGATCCGAAGGAGGAAATTCCTGTTGCAAGGGTGCAGCGCAGCGCGGGTAAGGTGCTCAAAGAGCTGGGTGTTCAGGCCGAGCTAACAGTGCGGGAGGGCAACCCTGCGAGGGAGATTCTCAAGGCTGCCAGGGACTATGACCTGCTTGTTATAGGTTCTCACGGCACAAAGAGCGTCGCCGAGCGGCTGCTTGGCGATAATGCCACGCGGATTGTTGAGAATATGAGCACCTCAACGCTGGTGGTGAAACGCAAGGCGGAGGTTACACGCATTCTTGCCTGTGTAAACCTGCCGAAGTACCGCGAGCCGGTGGTCATGCGAGCAATAGAGCTGGCACGGATTCTGAAGGTTCCGCTGGAGTTCCTGTACGTCCTGCCGGAGCCGCTGATGTATCCAATCCGCAGACTCCATCTCAGCAGCCGCGAGATTATGGAGCTGTACCCGGAGAAGCGGGAGGCTGCGGAGAGGCTGCTTGAAATGGCGAGAAGGGAGGGTGTGGAGGCGAGTGTAAAGTTCAGGGAGGGCATACCCGAGGAGGAGATACTGCTGGAGAAGCGGGAGATAGGCGCAGACCTGGTGATTCTGGGTGACTCCGGCTGGCGCGGTGTTATGGGCGAGCTTATAGGTTCCCTTTCGGGGCACATCGTAAAACACTCCCGCGTCTCGGTGCTTGTGGTGCACCGCAAGGCATCATAGGAGGAGTGGGATGTGGGCGTGGAGGAGGCGGTGAGGAGCACCGGCAGAGAAACGCTTATAGATGTGAGGCTTACTCCCGGTGCAGAAAGCAGCGGGATAGCTGGCTACGATGCGTGGAGGCGCAGAATCTGCGTAAAGGTAAAGGCACCACCCAGACGCGGAACCGCAAATATGGAGCTGGTCTCTCTATTTGCCTCACTGCTTGGAGTTTCCAGGAGCGACGTTAAGATTGTGAGAGGAGCTAACTCCCGTGACAAGACCCTGTGCGTTGATCTGCCCCGGGACAGGGTGCTTGAGGTTGTAGATGAGGCCCCATGAATCTGAAAGAGTACGAAAGGGTACTGGAAGAGCTTGAAGATTTGCGCGAGGAGGCTCGCAGCACGCCCATCCTCGTGGAAGGAAGGCGGGATGTGCAGGCGCTGGAGAGACTTGGAGTAAGCGCCGAGTTCTTCTGCGCCTGCAACGGCAGACCGCTCTATGAGGTGTGCGAGGAGATAAGCAGTGCCCATCGCAGGGTTATACTGCTCCTCGATCTGGACAGCGCTGGAATAGCAATCGCCAGAAAGGTAAAGCACTTCCTCTCTCAGATGGGCGTGCAGGTGGTGGAGAGGCATCGCTTCACCCTGCTGAGGAAGCTGGACACCCACCAGGTGGAACACCTCGCCACGCGGGTTGAGCGGGTTAAGCGCGAGCTGTTCCGCTGGTAGCAGGGCAACCCCAAAATTTTTATACCGCCTTTTCTCTATTTCGCACAAAGCTGGCAGGAGGAAAAGGATGAGCACGAGAACGGGAGAGGTCAGGGAGATAAAGGTTGGAAAGTATGTGGTTATCGATGGAGAACCATGCAGGGTGGTGAGCTACACCACCGCAAAGACCGGCAAGCATGGTCATGCAAAGGCCAATGTGGTGGGAATAGGAATATTCGATGGTGTCAAACGTACCCTTGTGGCGCCCGTGGATGCGAAGGTGGAGTTTCCCATAATAGACAAGCGCGTGGCACAGGTGCTGGCAATTATGGGTGATACAGTCCAGCTCATGGATATGGAGACCTACGAAACCTTCGAGACTGCGGTGCCTCCTCCAGATGAGCTGGAAGGGGAGCTGAAGGAGGGCGCCGAGGTGGAGTACATAGTTGCCATGGGGAGGCGCAAGCTGACGAGGGTGCGGGGTTGATATACTCACTTCCTTTCACCTTCGGAAGGAGAGAACTCGGCGTAGAAGAAGCGAAATACGTGGTGGTGGGCGTTCCTTTTGATTCCAGCGAGAGCTACCGTGCAGGTGCAAGAGAGGCCCCGGCGGCGATTCGTGAGGCGTCGAGGGAGATTGAGGACTACGATATGCTTGAGGATTTTGACCTGCTTGAACTGAGGATAGCCGATATTGGCGATGTGGAGGTCTCCTTCGGAGACAGCAGGGAAACCCGCAGGCGGGTTGTTGAGACGGTGAAGTTCATACGGGAGAGGGACGCCGTACCGGTGCTCCTGGGCGGGGAGCACACCATCTCCGCATTTGCTGCCGGAGCGCTGCCCGGGGATACGTTATTTCTGAGCTTCGATGCCCATCTGGACTTCAGGGAGGAGTACCTGAACAACCGCTTCTCCCACGCCTGTGTGCTCCGCCGCGCAGCTGAGCATCTGGGATGTGAGAATGTGCTCGCCGTCGGTGTGAGAAGCGCGTGCAAAGAGGAGCTGGAGGATGCCAAAAGGCTTGGAGCGGGTTTTATACCCTTCGACGAGTGTCGCGATCTGGATGAGCTCTCCAGCAGGCTGAAGAAGGTGGCGGAGGGCAGGAGGATTTACCTGTCCATAGACATGGATGTCTTCGATCCGAAGGACGCACGCGGTGTGGCGAACCCGGAACCACCCGGCTTCATTTTCACCGACTTCCTCAGGATTCTGGATTTTCTCAGATACACGAGGCTGGTATGCCTGGACGTAACCGAAGTGGTACCCCGCTATGATGCGTACACCCCCGTACTGGCAGCCAGACTTATTTTTAAGATACTAACCAGGTATGAAAAAGGTAAATGATACTTTTCACCCGATGGACAAAATTTTTATATCAAAAACGGTGTAAGGGTTGCTGTCAAGCCTGAAAGCAGGGGGCTCGTATGTCAGAAGGGGGCTCCGCGGGTGCGGCAGAGATTGCCAGGGGAGCAACGGCAGGCATGTTACTGGCGCTTGTAGCATATTTGATATCTTACTTCTATCCGTCTCTGGATGCTCTGTTTCTCGCACTGCTTTTTGGTATGGGTGCAAGGGCCGTGCTCGGAGGTGGGTTTCTGAGCAGGGAGGCGGTTGACCGCAGTGTACGCTTCTTTATACCGGCAGGTATTGTACTGTACTCCGCAAACATACCCTTTTATGTTTTCAAGGTAACAAATCCCCTTAGAATTGTTGAGATATTCTGGATTGTGGCCCTGTATTTTGCGCTTATAATGGCAATGGGTGCCATGCTCAGGCTGGAGAAGCGCCTCACCGCACTGCTTGCCACAGGCTCTGCAATATGCGGTGCCTCCGCGATTGCGGTGGTTTCCCCTCTTATAAGGGCAAGAAGGGAGGAGATGTCAGTTGCGATAATGGCAATAACTGCCGTTGGACTAACAGGAGCGATGGTCTATCCCATTCTCAGGGACCTTCTGAGCATCAGCGACTCTGCCTACGCCTTCCTCTGCGGTGCAACTCTGCACCAGATGGGACTTGTGAAGATTGCCAGCTCCTATGCGGGAGAGGAGGTGCTCAACTCAGCCATGGCATTCAAAGGCGTCAGGGTGAGCCTCATAGCAGTGGCTGCTCTGGCCGTGCCCTACCTGCTTGAGAGAAAGCCGGCGTTCCCCCTCTTCATCGCCGGCTTCCTCATCCTCTCACTGCTCTTTTCCTTTGTTGAGGGCCTGCAGGCAACAGCAGCGCTGGTGTCGCCTTTTGCAACCTTTGCCTTTGCGGTGGCCATGGCGAGCATAGGGCTAAGCATAGACCTGCGGAGTCTTCACAGGGCAAGGCTCAGGTATCTCAATGTTACCTACGCCGCGTGGATTGTGGTGCTGCTCTTCGTGCTCATAACAGAGGAGGCGATGGGATGAGGCTCAGGATGTTCCACAAGGTTTTCATCCTCTTCCTCCTCCTGTCGATACTCCCCCTTACGGTTGTGGGCACCAGGATAACGCTCTTGAACTACAGAACCCTGGAGCACATTTCGAGTGAGATGAACACCTCCATGGATGTTTTTATGCCCATGTTTGAGAGGACGCTGAATGAGGGGATAACCTATTCCCTGTATGTGATTATTATTGTGATTATCGTTGCCATCTTCTTCACAGCAAGCATAGTGGGACCTGTGGAGAGGCTCAGACGCGCGGCGCTGAGAATGAGTGAGGGCGATTACTCCGGTGTTCCGGAGGTGAAGACGGGTGATGAGCTGGAGGACCTCTCAAGGGCCTTCAGGGAGATGGCGGAGAAGCTTGAGCGGACAATGAAAGAGCTGGAGCTTGCCCACAACCAGAGGCGCGTGTTTCTGGACATTATGTGCCACGACCTGTCCAACTACCTTTCCATAATTGGGGGCTTCGTATCACTCCTCCGGGAGGAGGAGAAGAGAGAGGACAGGAGGGAGATTCTGGAGGTGATAAGCAAGAATGTTAGAAGAATGGAAGAGGTGCTTGAGAATGCCCGGAGACTCACCCGGCTGGAGGAGGGTGCGCCACTTGAGTTGAAGGAGAGGGACATCAGGGAGATGCTGATACTGGTGAGGGAGCTGTTTTCCCGGGATGGCGAAAAGGAAAGAATAAAGCTGGAACTCCCCGATGAGGAGATAACCGCTGAGGTTGATGAGATAGTTGAGGATGTTTTTCTGAATCTTATTTCAAATGCTCTGAAGTACTCGGAGGGGGAGGTGGTGGTAAGGGCGGAGGCCAGAAGCGACGGTGTCAGGGTGAGTGTGAGCGACTACGGCCCAGGCATCCCCGATGAGCACAAGCAGACCATCTTTGAGAGGTTCAGGCGGCTGGACAGGGGCGGTGTTAAGGGAACAGGCCTGGGGCTGGCGATTGCAAAGAGCATAGTGGAACTCCACGGAGGGAGGATATGGGTAGAGGACAACTCCCCCAGGGGGAGTGTCTTTATAGTGGAGCTCCCCAGAAGGCGTGCAGATTAGCCAGGTGCCATCAGGAATATGCTGTGGCATCCGCTCAGCGAGCACGTGTTTTCTGATATCACCTTCATCGCCTCCCTTGCCCTTTCCAGGTCTCCCTGATTCAGCGCGTTCTCCAGGTTTTCCACGTACTCCGGCCTCATCCTCTCTTCTGTCATCTCCGGTAAG
>WANX01000079.1 GCA_015521565.1 Candidatus Hydrothermarchaeota archaeon | reverse complement strand
GGCGTTGGGTTGTGGCGGTTCACCTCGTCCAGGAACACCAGACCAGGGTCGCCGGTGCGCCAGGCGGCGGTTACAATCATGTCGAAAACATCCCTCGCCCTGACGTGGCGCACAACCTCGCCGTTCCTGGGGTTCACCAGCGGGTACTCCTCGTCTCTGCGCACCGCGCGCATGAAGGCGTCGGTAACGCCCACGCTCAGGTTGAAGTTCTCGAGCACGCCCTCCTGCTGCTTGGCGGTGATGAACTCCATTATATCTGGGTGGTCAACCCTTAAAATGCCCATGTTCGCCCCTCTCCGCTTTCCCCCCTGCTTTATCACGTCGGTGGTAACATCGAAGATTCTGATAAAGGAAACCGGACCCGAGGCGACGCCCTTGGTGGAGCGCACTATGTCGCCGCGCGGTCGGAGCTTGGAGAAGCTGAACCCCGTGCCCCCGCCGCTCTGCTGCACCAGCGCCATGTGCTTCAGCGCATCGAAAATGCTCTCCAGGGAGTCCTCCACCTTGATAACGAAGCACGCGCTGAGCTGCCCCAGGCGCGTGCCCGCGTTCATGAGCGTGGGCGAATTCGGCAGAAAATCCAGGCGAACCATCGCGGAGTAGAAGCGCTCCTCCGCTTTGGCGGCGTCGCCGCCGTAGCGCTTCTCCACGCGCGCTATCGCTTTAGCCACGCGCCTGAACATCTGCGCCGGTGTCTCGATGACCTCGCCCCTGTCGTTCTTGAGCAGGTAGCGCTTCTGCAGCACCTGCGTTGCGTTTACGCTCAGCTTCAAATCGTCGCGCACGCCTATGAAGCTCTTCGCGGCGCGAATCTGCTCCCGCTCCTTGCGGTAGAGGATGTACGCCTTCGCAACCTTCGCGTAGCCCCGCTTTATAAGCGTCTCCTCCACTATATCCTGCACATCCTCCACGCCCGGAATTGCTCCGGGAAAGCGCTCCTCAACGCGGGCTACAACCTCCCTCGCTATGTCGCGGGCGACATCGCCGTTTCCCTCGCCCGTTGCAATAAAGGCCTTTAATATTGCGTTGCGTATCTTCTCCGGGTTGAAGTCCTCAAGGCGACCGTCCCGCTTCCTTATCTTCTTTATCATCGCACCCTCTCCCCGGGTTCGCCCTCCGCCACGAGCAGCGCCACAGTCTTATCATCCTGAGCAGCGAGCAGCATCCCCTGGCTCAGCACGCCTAAGAGCTTCGCAGGCTTTAAATTGGCCAGCACCACCACGCGCTTCCCGAGAAGCTCCTCGCAGGAGTACCACTTTTTTATCCCTGCCACAAGCTGGCGCTCTTCGCCTGTGTCAACTATTAGCTTCAGCAACTTCTTTGACCCGGCGATTTCCTCAGCTTGCTTAACCACGCCGACGCGCAGGTCGAGCTTCTCGAACTCCGCAAGCGTAACCTTCTCGCCTCCCATGCAAGAAATCTTATATTGTTAACCTATAAATATTCTTGCCGGGATAGGAACCTCCACCGGGTTCCTGTTACCTCCGGCTACAATTACAGGAGGTTTTGTCATAGCTGAGAAGGTGCTCGTAACCTGCGCTTTGCCCTATGTGAACAACGTGCCCCACATAGGCAACATAGCGGGCTCGCATCTGCCAGCGGACATATTCGCCCGCTTCTGCCGCCTCGCGGGCTACGATACGGTTTTCATAGGCGGAAGCGACGAGCATGGTACGCCAATAGAGGTGGCGGCGCGCAGGCTGGGGGTCTCGCCGAGGGAGCTCACCGACAAGTACTACCGGGTGCACCGCGAGATATACCAGTGGCTGGACATAAGCTACGACAACTTCTCCCGCACCTCGCGCGAAATCCACCACCGCACCACCAGGGAGTTCTTCCTGAAGATATACGAGAACGGGTACGTAACCGAGGGAAAGCTTCTTTTACCCTACTGCGAGCACGACAGGCGCTTTCTCCCTGACCGCTACGTTGAAGGCACCTGCCCCAGCTGCGGCTACGAGGCAGCGAGAGGAGACCAGTGCGAGCGATGCTCCACGCTTTTAAACCCCGACGAGCTGGTTGAGCCGAGATGCGTGCTCTGCGGAAATAAGCCTGTGTTCAGGGAGACGAAGCACCTCTTCCTGAACCTGGACAAGCTGGAGCCTAAGCTCAAGGAGTGGATAGAGAGCAGGCGCGGGATATGGAGCCCGCAGGTTTACAACATGGCAATGGGCTGGATTAAGGAGGGGCTCAAGCCGAGGTGCATCACGAGGGATCTGGAGTGGGGGGTTAAGGTGCCGCTTCAAGGCTACGAGGACAAGGTGTTCTACGTGTGGTTCGATGCGCCAATAGGCTACATCTCCTCCACCAAGGAGTGGGCTCAGCAGAAAGGCGAGCCCCGCGCCTGGGAGCCCTACTGGAAAGGGGAGGCTAAAATCTTCCACTTCATAGGCAAGGACAACATCCCCTTCCACACCATCTTCTGGCCCGGGATGCTGCTCGCCAACGGCGAGTACGCTCTGCCCTATCGCGTCGCAGGTTTGCAGTACCTGAACTACGAGGGCGACAAGATTTCAAAGTCAAGAGGGTGGGGGATATTCTGCGAGAACCTTCCCAGAGCGAACCTGAGCAGCGACGTGTGGCGCTTCTACCTCACGCTTATAATCCCCGAGACCAGCGACACCGAGTGGAAGTGGCGGGAGTTTAAAGAGCGGGTGAACCGCGAGCTCGTCGGCAACCTGGGCAACTTCATATACCGCACGCTGAGCTTCATCCACCGCTACTTTTCCGGGGAGGTGCCAGAGGCGGAGCTTAATGATGAGGACAGGCGCACCCTTGAGGAGAGCAGGCGGATTGCGGAGGAGTACCGCTCCCTGATGTGGGACGTAAAGCTGAGGGATGGCCTGCGCAAAGTGCTGGAGCTCTCGGACATCGGCAACGCCTACTTCCAGGCGCAGGAGCCCTGGAAGAAGGTTAAGGCCGAGCCAGCGCGCGCAGGGGCAACGCTTTACGTTTGCGCCAACCTGTGCTACGACCTGGCTGTGCTGATGAGCCCCTTCCTGCCCAGCAGTGCGCGCAGGGTGTGCGAGATGCTGGGGGCGGAGCCAGGGAAGCTTGAGGACGTGGGCAGGGAGAAGATTAAGCCGGGCATGAAGATCGCAAAGCCAGAGCCTCTCTTCCCCAAGCTGAGCGACGAGGACATAGAGAGGCTGCGCAGCATAACCTCCAGGGTTACAAGGTTCGAGGAGATGTTCGGCTCAAAGCCGGAGGTGGACTACGACTTCTTCTCCCGCTTCGACTTCCGCGCTGCCCGCGTTGAGGGGGTTGAGGAGCTTGAGGAGGGCTACTTCCGGCTCACCCTCAGCCTGGGGAAGGCGAAGAAGCGGGCTGTGGCGAAGCTGAGGGATGCGGAGAAGCTTGTGGGCAGGCTTGTGGCTGTGCTGGCGAACGTGGAGCCCTTTGAGGTGGCAGGGGAGAGGAGCGAGGTG
>WANX01000078.1 GCA_015521565.1 Candidatus Hydrothermarchaeota archaeon | reverse complement strand
CCGCAGCACTCCCCGCAGGCGGTACAGCGCCAGCTTTTTACCCTCCTCCATGGCACGTACTTCCGGGACATTCTATACTCTATCTTCCGGATGCCGAAAGAAAACTTGTACTGCGAAAGCCTTATCCCGGAGGAAAAACCATTATAAGGATGAGAATCTAAGGGGTGTGGATATGGAGGAGATATTCGAAGCCGAGCTTCCGGGGGTGGGGAAAAAGTACACCATCAGGCTGGATGAAAGCAGGACGCTGGATATAGTGGTTCATGAGGATGGGCGGAGGGAGGTGTGTTACGAGGAGGCGGGCAGGGAGCCGGTGGTGATAACGCTTACCGACGAGCAGGCCAGAAAAGCGGGGCTTATCCTGGCAGGGGCGTACTTCAGACCTGCACCGGCGGAGGCGCTGAGCAGTGTACTTGCCGGGAGGATGAAGATAGAGTGGGTGCGCGCCGGACGTGCTGCCGGGAAGACAATCGGTGAACTGGACATAAGACGGCGTACGGGAGCGAGTGTAATAGCAGTAGTGCGTGGCGATAAAACCATACCAAATCCGAGTGCCGATACTGAGATAAAAGAGGGGGATGTGCTGATAGCTGCCGGAAAGCTTGAGCAGATTCAAAAGCTCAAGGAGTTAGTGGGTTAGGATGCTAATCCTGCGCGACCTGGCCGTGGTGCTGCTCCTCTCCTTTGCTGCCGGTGTGGTATTCTCGAGGCTGCGACAGCCTGTGGTACTGGGTTATATACTGGCGGGCATCGCCTCTGGACCCTACGCGCTGAAGCTGGTGGAGAACATAGATGTGGTAAACGCCTTCGCAGACCTCGGAATAGTGCTGCTCATGTTTTCCCTGGGGCTGGAGTTCAACATCAGAAAGCTGCGCAGAGTGGGTGCGGTTTCACTGATAGCCTCCCTTTCGGGCATCCTCTTTCTGCTGGGCGTTGGACAGACCCTGGGCATAGCCCTCGGTTTAAGCGCTATAGATGCCGCCTTCCTTGGTGCGGCGCTCGCAATAAGCAGCACAGCGATAGTGGTGAAAATTCTCACAGAGAAGGCGCTTCTGCACAGGGAGTACGCCCCGGTGATGCTGGGAATTCTTGTGGTGGAGGATGTTGCAGCAGTGGTGCTGCTCACGCTGTTCTCTGGCATCTCCCTTCTCACGCCTCTCTCACTGAAAGTGGCACTGGACGTGCTGACAAAAATTGTACTCTTCTTTTTCATGGCCTATGTGCTCGGGGTAAAGCTGGTGCCTGGAATGCTGGAGCGCATTTCCAGGTGGGACAGCTCAGGAGAGGTGCTTCTGATGTCTGCGCTTGCGCTGTGCTTCTCCTTTGCCGTGTTCGCCCAGATGCTGGGCCTCTCCCTCGCGTTGGGTGCGTTTGTGATGGGGGCAATTGTTTCAGAGAGCGCCCTTGCCGAGAGGGTGGTTAGGACCGTCTCGCCCATACGGGACCTGTTTACAATGCTGTTCTTTGTAAGTGTGGGGATGCTCATCGATGTGCGATACCTGGTGGAGTATTTCCCGGCTGTTGCCGCGGTTACAGCTGTGCTGGTGGCCGCCAAGGTGCTCAGCAGAAGTGTGCCGTGCTATCTGCTTGGGTTGAAGGGGGAGACGGCAATGGCTGTGGGGATGGGCCTTGTGCCCATCGGTGAGTTCTCCTTTGCCATAGTGAAGCAGGGGGTTGACCAGGGGGCCGTGAGCGGATTCCTGTATCCCATCGTGGTGGCTGTGGCGGCAATTACCACATTCCTGGCACCATATACTCTGGGCTCATCCAGCGATGTGGCGAGGCTGATCGACAGGCTGGCCCCATCACCCGTTAAGAACTTCTTCAGCTACGCCGCCATGTGGACAGCCCAGGTGAGGCGAAGGCTGGCGGGAAGGGGGGAGGAGTATGCGCTGATTAAAAGGAAACTGACCAGAATGGCGGTTAACCTTGTGCTGGTATTTCTGATAACCAGGGGAATGCATTTCGCAGGCAGCTTTCTTGAGCTCAATCCGGCGCTGGTGCTTGCTGCCACCTTCGTGCTTGTGCTCCCGCCCCTCTACCTGGCGGTGAAAAGGGTGCTGGACGTGGTGGATATTCTGATAAAAATGCTTGCAAGGCGCTATCTCCCGCTGAGCGCCGAGCTGCTCAGGAGTACCTTCAGAAAGCTTTCGCTGATGCTGGTTTTCCTGTTTTCTGTGCTATACTTTCTGCCACCGGTGCTTAGCTACCTCACCCGGAGTGGCGCGGCTATTACGGGGGTGGTGGTGGTGCTGCTCGGTGCCGGAGTTTACTTCTCCTGGAAGACAGTGCAGGGGTTCTACCGCGGGGTTGAGAGGATGGTGGAGAGCGCCTTCAGCAGCCGTGGAGTGCTGCGCCACGAAACTGAGGCAAAACGCAGGGTCCTGATAGGACTCAGGGAGGGGGAGGTGGTGGACGAGATGAATGTGGAGGAGGGAGACTTCGCAGCGGGTAAGAGCATCGCAGAGCTCAGGATAAGGGAACGCACAGGTGCGACAGTGCTGGCAATAGTGCGCGGAGGGACGGTACTTCACAACCCGAGACCGGAGGAAAAGCTGCTTGCCGGGGATGTGCTCATAGTGTTCGGTTCGAGGGAGGAGCGTGCCAAACTGGAGGAGCTGATTCGCAGGGGCAGGGCCTAAACCCTGCCGAAGATTCCGTCTATGAGGCGGCGGAAGAAGCCCATCTTCGAAGTCCGGGGTGGGGTGTATTTCTCACCCAGCAGGTCTGCTGCAAGCTTCTTTATGGCCTGCGCGGCCGGTGAATCGGGGGTACGAACCACCACAGGCTCGCCGTAGGTGGTGCCGCGTCTGACTTCTGGGTCCTCGGGTATTGTGGCTATAACCCTGGTTTCGAGGATGTATTCTATGTCCCTCACATCAATTACATCCCTGTCGAATCCAACACGGTTTACAACCGCTCCGAGGACACTTGTGCCGAGCCTGCGGGCGACCATCGCCGTCTTAAGACCGTCGCACAGGGAGGATATCTCAGGGTTTGTGACCAGAAGCAGGTGCTCTCCGGAGGCGAGGGCTGTGACAGCGGGCCTGCCGAGACCGGCGGGTGCATCGATGAGCAGCACTTCTGTTTCGCTGAGGAGCTTCCTGAGCACCCTCTCAAGCTTGTCCATGTCAACCTCTCTGAGGCCGTCCAGACTTATACCGGCAGGTACAACAGTAACTCCGGCAGGGCCGCGGTACAGGGCATGGGATATTTCAGCCTTTCCGGCAAGCACGTCCTGCAGTGTTATGTCCATACCCTCCATGCCCAGGTGTAGCTCCAGGTTTGCCATCTCTATGTCGGCATCGAGTATTGTCACATTTCTGCCAAACTGGGCCATGGCAATGCCCAGATTGGTGGTAAGCATCGTTTTGCCGACGCCACCCTTCCCGGAGGCTATGGTTATTGAAACTGCCATAAGGGCTGACCCCTCAGACTATCATTTTTTGTAGAATTATATAAAACTTTTCACCTGCAGTTTAAATGTAGAACCCGTGAATTTCGAAATATATAAATATGAGATACCAATAGAATATTACCACTATGAAGGTGCTGGTGGCCTTCGATGGGAGTAACAGTTCTATAAAGGCGCTCACCGCCGGTATAAAGCTGGTGAAGACCCTGGGAGGTGAGCTGAAGTACGTGTATGTGGCCAATATCGGAGATATGCACCACCACGACCTTCTTGGCGAGGCACAGTTCAGGGAAACCCTGGAGTCGCTGAAAGAGCAGGGAAAAGATGTAAAGGACCTGCTCAACGAGAGGGGATGGCGGGTCATTGAAATAGCAAACCTGTGCCTGAAGGACAGCGGCGTGGAGGCACAGGAGATTATAAGAGTCGGACCCCCCGCTGAGGAGATTGTAAATGCGGCGCGTGAGGAGGGCGCCGACCTGCTGGTTCTGGGGGTGAACTCAAAGCAGCCAGAGCTCACCGGGAATGTGGTCAGGGAGGTGCTGGAGAACTCTCCGAGCAGTATTCTGGCTGTTGCCCAGAACTGGGCGACAGTGGTGGTAAAATAGGTTTTTAATTAAAATTAAATATTTAAGAAAATTTTAGTTTTAATATAATGAACATTTGTGGGCATTCTTAATAAAAAATGGCGTTAAGTTTATATATTATTGAAGACATCTTAAAATTATAATCTGCCGGCGAGTGAGGCGGGCTATGAAGCCGCATAAGGTTTACAAGGCGGTTGTCGATATTGGAGACCTGCTGGAACTTTCTGAAAGGTATCTTGTAAAGGCCACTGACAGGAAGTCCACAATAATAATACAGAACAGGAGGATTGTGGCTGCACGGGGGGATCCTCCTGAAAATAAGAAGGAGATGGTGATAGCCCTCTACGCCGCCCGGAAGAAGATACGGCTCAACAACGTTGACTATCTTGTGAACAAGCTGGAGAGTAAGATTAGCCACAGTGTTAAGGAAGACCTGGAAAGAATAGCCCAGACGCATGAGCATGTGCTGGTGGAGGCCTTTTCAAAGAGGCTTAAAAAAGTGCTCATGGTCTTCAGAAATGGCACACTGCTCCACTGTGAGGGGGAGTACACCCGCCTTCTTCAGGAGAAGCGTGTGATATTCGATGTGTATGAGGTGCTCAGAGAAGAGAGCACCATCACCCGTGAGCAGGTGCTGCAGAGGTTCAAGCTTAGGGAGCCCACGGATGAGGAGATAGACAGGATTATACAGCATGCGCTTGGTGATAGAGTTGGAGGATATTATAGCCCATAAGCTGGCGAGCGATATAGCAGCTCTGGAGAATGTAATCTCCTGCTATGTTATAAAAGACGGGGAGATCATAGGGGCAGAAGAGAAGCAGGACCTGAAGGAGATGGCAATTATTCCGGCTGCGCTCATCAGTGAGCTCTGCGAGGACTTCACCACAGCGAAGCTCAGGTTCTCAGACTGCAGGGCTGTGGTTGTAAGGCATGAGGAGGCGGAACTGGTGGTCTTTTTTGACAAGAACACCCCCGAGGCGTCGATTCTTTCGGATATCACCGATATAATCTCGGGGGTTTCCATATGAAAGAGGATCTGGAGAAGCTGAAAAAGGGGATTAAGTACATAAAAAGCTGTATGCTGCTGGACAGAGAGGGGGATGTGGTAACCATAGATGTGGATAATCAGGAGGAGCTTGCCTTCAAGCTTTCAATACTCTTTGACCTGGACGACCTGGAGGAAATGGTGATAGAGAAACCAGGGGGGGCGAGCTACATAAAGCTCTACGACAGCAGACTTGTTTTTCTTGAATTCACAAAGAAACCTAACATACCGCTGCTGAACATGTACCTGAAGAAGATTTTTTCTGAGAGGGACAGAAAGTCAGATATAGAAGAGAGGGTTGAAACAGTCCTTTCCGGGGTCATGAAGAGTGCCCGGGATGCGGAAAGCAAAGCTGAGGAGGAAGAGAAGGAATCCCGGGAGAAGGACGCCGGCTGGGAAGATGTTTCCAGGATTTTCAGCCTGAGGTAGCGGGAGCGCTGCTGTATGAAGCCCGCGGAAGTGCTGCGAAAAGAGGTTGACAGGGAAGAGCTGATGCGCCTCTCCAGAGGCAGATTGATAAAGGCCACAGATGGAAGAAGGCTGATTGTGGCCAGAAACGGGAGGATTGTGCTGGAAAAAGGAGGAAAACTTAAAGAGAAGACACAGATGGTTGTTGCTGTGTACACATCCTGCAGAAAAATCAGGGTGCGGGAAACCGGGTACCTGGTTAATAAGCTTGAGACTGTGATGAGCAGCTCTGTTCTCGAGGATATAAAAAAGCTCCGGGAGGGAAGAGAGGATATTATAATTGTGGCCTTCTCCAGAAAGGCAAGAAGGGTAACGATGCTCTACAGGAACGGGAACTTGTGCTATATAGAGGGGGACTACAGAAAGCTTATCACTGAAAACAGGGCTATAATAGATGCATACGAAATTCTCGACATGGAATCTGCCGATATCCCGGCAGAACTTCAAAAAGCTTCTGAGGGGCTGGTAAAGAATGTCGCTGAAGGTGGCTGAAAGACAGCCGGAGGGTGTGGATTCCGCAAGGAAACAGCTGGAAAAGCTGAAGCTCAGCTTCAGGTACATAAAGAGCTGCGCGGTTCTCTACAGAGACGGAGAGATAGTGGGCTGCGACATCACAGACCAGGAGGAGCTTGCCTTCAAGCTTTCAATACTCTTTGACCTGGACGACCTGGAGGAAATGGTGATAGAGAAACCAGAGGGGGCAAGTTATGTAAGGAGAATGGGGGACCACATAGTATACCTGGAGTTCACAAGGAAGCCCAACATACCGCTGCTGAACATGTACCTGCGCAGGATAATCGGGGGCGAAAGCGCCGGGAGACGCCGCCGGGTAGGCGCAGCCACCCCCGCTGCCGCTGCGGATGCCGGCGTTGAGCTGTATGGGAAGCCTCATGACGACATCTTCGGAATCGTTGTCGCAGACTATCTGCTCAACACAGGCAAAAAGCTTGAGATTACCAGGGTGTTCAGGGAGAGACTCCGGGAGAGACTCGGGCAAAACCCGCGGGTTAAGAGGTGGGGACTCAGGATTATCTCCAGCATCGACAACGGCACAATAGAATTTATTGTTATAGCCGTTGTGAGGTACTCCAGAGGTATTATGGGCTCCAGAGATGCCAAATTCGAAGAGTCCCTCACAAAGGAGCTCGAGAGAACAAGTGTGTCAACCACAGAAGAGATCGCAGCAAAATTCGGTATGCCTGCCAGGGCGAAGTGCTACATAAGCTTTGTCTAAAAAACTGAAGTTGGGGGAAAACCCCCTAAAACTCCGCTTCGATGCTATCTATGCCCTCTATTTCGCCGAGGAACTCATCCAGCATCTGAATCTCCTGGAGAAGCGAGTCTATTTCGGTGTCCTCTGTATTAACCTGAGACTGCGGAGCTTCCCTCTCCGGGTAAGATTCCTGTGTATCCGCAGGCGTAATCTGCTGTCCCTTCCCGTCCACCTGAGCGCAGCCCGTGAAGAGGCCCAGCAGCGTCAGGGTCAGCAGCAAACTAACTGCTCTCATTCACCTCACCTCCGTAGCTGACCTCTCCGCTCCAGCTGCTGCCGGCCACTCTGACGGTGCGCCACTCACCAGTGCCGGAGAGCTCTGCGGTGCCCCTTCCAACTGCCCTGATGAGCAGATTTTCACCGGTTACGCTGACATGGATACCTCTGCCCACCACCTTTGCTCTTCCAAATCCGCTGTAGGTGACGCTGCCATCTTCGTTCTCCTGCTTTTCTCCTGCACCCACCACGCGAACTCTGCCGCTGCTTACCTTCACCGTCAGCGTGCCGTTTCCTGAGACAAACACACCGCCATCACCCCGAAGCACCGCGCTGCCGTTGCCCCTTGCAAACAGGGCACCGAAGCCTGTGACGGTGACCTCCCTATCCCTGAGCTCCCTGGCTATCTGCCTCAGTGCCACAAACATCTCCTTAATATGTCTGTTTGTTTCCCTCAGGTAGGTGTGTGCCTCTCTCAGGCTTCCGGCATCTTCCGGGGAAGTGACAGCATTCAGCTTTTCTTCTGCCATGTTTCTCTTCTCTGCGGCAAGGGAGAGGTGTTCTCTGTACTGCTGAAGCAGAGCCTCAAGCTCCGTGGTGTCCTCCCCTGCTTCGCTCAGCGCTTCCACGCGCACCTCCAGCCTGTCGCCTATCCCCTCTGCCCTGGTCAGGATCCTGTCAATTCTGGAAATTATCACCCTGCCTGCGATTTTCCTGACCTCAAGTCTAACCTCCAGCCACTTTGTTCTTACCTCCCTGCCAACCTTCAGGAGCTGCTCCCGGTTCTCCGCCTGCTCTGCTTCAATCCGCTTCTCCTTCAGATACGACACGTAGATATCCAGCCTCTCAATAGCCTCCAACTTCTCCTCCTCTGTGAGCGCTCCGCTCATCTCCACCCTGGCCTTGACCAGCTCTATGTGCGCTATCATGGCATCAATGCTGCGGAGCACGAAGTTCTGCAGCTTATCAAAGGGCACCGTTCCACGCTTCGCAGGCCCACGTATCTTCATAAAGTCCTGCCTGGCGTTCTTGTACATCTCCATAGCGCTCAGATAGCTGCTCTTGGCCGCCTTGTATCTCTCCTCTGCCTTCTTCACAGGTGGCGGCTGCGCGTAACCCGGCGGAAGCAGGCTGAGCGCCAGCATCGCCACCAGAGCTATTGAAAGCAGTTTCATTGCTTTCATTTTTATCACCTCCGTCAGCATCTTTCAGGTTGGTTAATAAAAGCATACTTTCGAAGCAGAAATTTTCAAAGCTTTATAACCCTTTATTTCTGTTTACTCCAGCTGCATTTTATTTATTTTACTTTATAGAAAAATATTTAATTGTACGAGACAGTATTATCCTTTATGAGAGTACTCCTGTTTTTACTCCTCTGCTCTGGCACCGTTCAGGGGGCTGAGATTTTTGGCAGCATATACAGCTGGGAAACCTTCGAACCTGTGGAAAATGTGGTGGTTGAGATAAACACCACTCCGGAGCAGATGCTTGTCTCCAGAGATGGAAGCTACTCCTTTACTGTGCCGGAGGGAAGCTATCTGCTCAGGGCAAAGTACTACGAGAAAAATCTGCTCAGGCTGGAGGCACAGGAGCGGGTGGATGTGCTCGCCAATGGAAGCTACAGAATCGACCTGATACTCTTCCCGGTGCTGGAGGAGGAGCTCCTGTTTGAGGATATAGAGCTGCTGGTACCGGAGGAGCAGAAAGAGACGGGCACGAGTACCTATTTGTTGTTTTTGGCGCTGATTCTGCTCCTCTCCGCCGCAGCCTACCTTCTGCACAGACGCAGAGCTCAGGAAGAACCCCTGCCCGAGGACCTCTCCCGGGTGGTGGAGATTCTAAAAAGAGAGGGGGGAAGAATGAAGCAGAGCGACCTCAGAAGGAGGCTGGGCTGCTCTGAGGCGAAGCTCAGCCTCATGCTGGCAGAGCTTGAGCACAGGGGCAGGGTGAGGAGATTCAAGAAGGGCAGGGGTAAAATAGTGATTCTGAAGTAGCTACTTCTGCTGCCTGCTCGGCGTGGGGGAGAATTCCACACTGGGCTGGCGCTTTGTTATGGGCTGGGGATAGAGCTCCATCAGCGCGTACACCTCCTCAGGCACGGAGGTGCTCACCCTGAGACCGAGCTGCGAAGCAACGTCGCAGGTTATGGGAAAGTCGTGGGTCCATCTGCCCTCTGTCAGCGCCCTCGCGAGCTCCTCTGCCTTCTCTTCGCCGTATTTATCTCTCAAAAGCTCCAAAACAAGATTCTGAATCTGAGAAATCGCCTTATTTGCTAAATCCGCCATTATCAGCGTCTCATCCTTCACTTTGTCCGCTCCCTTCTGCTCCACCGCCTTCAAAATCGAAGGAGCCGGAAACTCCCTTATCTGCGGGTCCACGGGACCGAGCACCGCGTTGGGGTCCATGAGTATCTCATCCGCAGCGAGCGCAATAAGTGTGCCGCCGCTCATGGCATAGTGGGGGACTATAACAGTCGTCTTTGCGGGGTGCTCCTTCACCGCCCTGGCAATCTGGCTGGCTGCCAGCACGAGGCCGCCGGGGGTATGGACGATAAGGTCGATGGGCTTGTCCTCCGGCGTGGAGCGAATCGCCCTCAGCACCTGCTCCGAGTCGTCCACGTCTATGAACCTGTAGAAGGGTATGCCGAACAACCCGATGCTCTCCTGTCTGTGTATTAAGGTTATGACCTTGCTGCCCCGTCTTTCCCCCAGCTTTCTGAGCAGCTTCTGGCGCGCCGCCTGCAAGCTGCGGTGCTGGAGCTGCGGCCCCAGTACCAGGTAGAATATCAGGAGCCACCAGATGAGTGAGCCCACAAAGCCTGCGTCCTGCATACTTATTATTTTGAGTGGAGGTGATATATAGCTAACGCTACAGCTCAATTCTCTCCAGTATTCTCTTCTCCTCGCCGGCTATCTCAGCTTCTATGTGGAGATAATCCTTCAGCCCGGATTCAACAACCCTCGGCTTTAAAAGCTGGTCTATCTGGAAGATACCTGCGGAGTTGGTCATTCTTATCTTAATTTTCAGGGGCACTTCCTCGCCCTCTTCCACCTCGACGCCGGCGATCGCCATGGCGGAGACGCTGTGAATGTCCACCTTACCCCTGGAGAAGGGTATTCTCGCCCTGCCGCCCGCCATATCGAGAGCATCTGCCACGGTGACTATCCCTGCCTCAAGGGTAAGGGGTTTCACACCTGCTTCATGGCTCGAGATGGCGTGCAGCACCTCACTTACAACCGCCGCCCTTGCGCGCTCCCCGTATATTCCCTCAAGCAGCTCATTGAGCAGGGGGTATGCGAGTGCAACGCCGTACTCCACGTGCTTTGTCCTGTGCACAGCCATGCCTATGTCGTGCAGCACCGAGGCGAGCACCACAACAACTTCGGCATCCTCCTCAAGCAGGCTGTGGTCTTTCACAATTCCCGGCTTCAAACCACGCTTCATCAGCACCCGGAGCATCTTCAAAGCCAGGTTGGCAACAATCTTCGCGTGCACATAACCGTGGTCGTTGTATCCAAGCCTTGCAATGGCGTTGGTGTTGGCCGCTTCGATATAAGCCCTGAGCTTCTCGCTGGCATCTATCCTCCTGACCACCTGACGAAGCTTCTCGTTCCTTCCGAAGGGTATCCTGAAGGTCATGAAAAAACCTGGACAGGCAGATATTTAAACCTTGGTCGCTGGATTATTTACCATGAAGATAGAGCTCCTGGCGAGCGATTCGATGGGTACGAGGAGTATGGCAAGCTACGTTGAGACCCGCGACGTTAGGGTGCTCCTCGACCCCGGAGTAGCTCTTGGGCCGAGAAGGTACGGGTTGCCCCCGCATCCTCTTGAGTATCAGAAGCTGGAGGAGGACTGGGAGAGAATCAAGAGCTACGCCGAGCGCAGCGAAGTGCTGGTGGTGACCCACTACCACTACGACCACCACTCCCCGGAGGAGCCGGAGATATACGAGGGCAAGATAGCGCTGCTGAAGCACCCCGGAGAAAAAATCAACCTGAGCCAGAGGCGCAGGGCGAGCTATTTCCTGGAGCAGCTGGGAGAGCTTCCGGAGCGTGTAGAGTACTGCGACGGCAGGAGCTTTGAATTCGGTGACACACAGCTGGTGTTCTCACAGCCGGTCTTCCACGGAACAAATCCGAGGCTTGGCTACGTCACAGAGCTTGCGGTTCGCCGCGGGGAGGAGTGCTTTGTCTTCAGCAGCGATGTGGAGGGGCCCAGCGTAAAGGAGCAGGCCGGGTTCATACTGCAGCATAATCCGGAAGTCGTGTACATCGACGGACCCATGAGCTACATGCTGGGCTACCGCTACTCTCAGCGAAGCTTTGAAGCGACGGTGGAAAACCTGGTCAAAATCCTGGAGCAGACAAGAGTTCGCACCATGGTGCTGGACCACCACCTGCTGCGCGACCTGGAGTGGAGGCAGAAGCTGGGCGCTGTCTTCGAGGCTGCCGGGAGGCTTGGAAAGCGCGTGCTCAGCGCAGCGCAGTTCGCGGGCAGGGAGGAGCTGATGCTGGAAGCGAGGCGCAGGCAGCTCTACGAGAAGTTTCCCGTGGAGCAGCACTGAGCCACCCGCCCGCCTGGAGTGCGGACAGTGAGGGGCAGTACAACTGCCGGGTTAAAAACCCAGGAGACACCGAAATGGCCTGCCACCCAAAAATATTTACCCCCATGTCGCAATAACTCTGCTCCATGGCTGCAAGGGTAAAATACAGGGACAGAGAGCTAAAGGTGGAGCCGGGTACCAGTGTCAGGCATGCGGTTGAGAAGCTTGGCCTGAGTCTGGAAGGTGTTATTACGCGGGTTGGAAAAAGACTGGTAACAGAGGACTACCGTCTCCGCGATGGAGATGTACTTGAGGTAATTCCTGCCATATCCGGTGGTTGAATGCGCTGCAGGAAATGTTCTGAAGAGGCGGTAATTCATCTGCGGAGCCACCGGCTCGCACTGTGCAGAGAGCACTTCTTTGAGCGATTCCTCAGTGTGGTGAAGCGTACCATAAAGGAGTACCGTCTGCTTTCGAAGCGTGACCGCGTGCTTGTTGCGGTATCCGGAGGTAAGGATTCGCTCGCCCTCTGGGATGTGCTTCTTGAGCTGGGCTACAGCGCAGAGGGTGTTTACATAGACCTTGGAATAAGCCGTGAAAACTACTCTGAGATTTCAAAGCGCAGGGCCCTTGCCTTTGCGGAGCAGAGAGGCATCAAGCTGGAGGTTGTTGACCTCCGCAGAGAATACGGCACAACAGTTCCAAGGCTTGCCAGGCGCAGCACTCGCAGCGTCTGCGGAGTATGCGGAATTGTGAAGCGCCATTTGATGGACAGCACCGCTCTTGAAGGCGGGTACACGGTTCTCGCCACCGGCCACAACCTGGACGACGAAGCAAGCGTTCTCCTTGCAAATCTGCTGCGCTGGAACATGGACCTCCTCGCCAGACAGGGGCCCCGGCTGGAGGCGTGGCATCCAAGGCTCGTGCCAAAAGTGAAGCCTCTCTGCCTGCTTACAGAGCGTGAGACAGCAGCCTACGCGCTTTTAAAGGGGATAGAATACGTATATGAGCTGGAGTGCCCCTACTCGGAGCGAGCCACGAGCATAACCATGAAGGAGGCCCTAAACCGCATAGAGGAGCGCTCTCCCGGCACAAAGCTCTACTTCTACCGTGAATTTCTGAAGCACCGTGAGATATTCTCCCCTCCGGAAGGTCGGGGCGGGGCAGGTGAGTGCGAAGTGTGCGGTTTCCCCACCACCTCGCGCAGGTGCGCCTTCTGCAGACTTGTGGCCTGATCCCCGGGCTCTGCTGAAATACCTTTATATAAGCCCTGTGGCAACTTATACTTATGAAGTTCAAGGTGGGGAAGGCTACCATAGAATACATCAAGAAACCCAGGGCAAAACACGGCAGATTTGTGCAGGGGCTGCTTGGTGTGGGTCAGGTTGGCCTCATGGCGGGAAGACAGATTATCGATGCACTGGGTGCCGAAAAGATAGCAAACCTGTACTCTGTGGACTTCCTGTATCCCAATGTGGCACTTCCCGGAGTGGTGTACGGGGAGGAGAACCTGGTGGACCTCCACAGGGATGAGATATACTACGACCCGAAGAACGAGATTTTCATTCTCACAGGCATATACCAGGGCAGCTCTCCAGAAAGCTATTACAATCTGGCCCATGCGATTCTTGAATTCTGCGAGGAGGTGGGAGTAAGGGAAATCTACACCCTCGGCGGCTACGGTACGGGTGCCAAGATAGAGGAGCCCCGCACCTTCGGTGTGGTTGCCACCCTGGAGGCGAAAGCTCTGCTGGAGAAGGCCGGAATACCCCTGCTGGAGGCACCCAGGGGCACTCTGGGAGCCACAGGGCTGGCGGGAATCCTCATACCTCTTGCCGCAAAGAATGGCTTCCAGAGCACCTGTCTGCTGGCTGAGACCCAGGGAATGTACCCGGACCCGAAGGCAAGCAAGGCCGCTGTCAAGGCGCTGGAGAAGCTTCTGAAGCTTGAGATACAGACGAAGGAGCTGGATGAACAGATCGAGGCTATGGAGAAGGAGTTCGCCAAGATGGAGGAATACGCCCGGCAGCTGGCAGAGATGTACAAGGCACCCGCGGCGAAGGACGAGAGGCTAAGCTACATAGGTTAGCGACGGTCAAGCCAGGAGCTTACCTCTCTGTGAAGCTCAATCATGCGTTTAATCGATGGATGACCCCTGCCCAGCACCCGTCTGAACCTCTCCAGGCTCTCTTCCAGGCTGAGCCTCCGCGTGCCCATGATGAGGTTGTCCGCATATGCCACCAGCTTCTCTTCCCGGGTCCTGGGGATGTAGTCCCCCGGAGGAAGACCCAGCCTGCGCGCCTCCTCACGGGTTATTCCTGCGCCAATGTGACGCTCAATTATTCTCACCAGCCTTTCATCCAGACCCAGCTCTCTGGCAAGCTCCGCACCCTCTACGGCGTGTCTCACACCGTGGGTGCGCGACCTTCCTATGTCATGAAGAAGTGCACCGGCTCTGACGAGCCCCATATCCAGGGGAACCACAGCCCTCGCTCCAAGCTCTGTGGCGAGTTCTGCTACGGCTAAACTGTGCTCCACAACCCTCCGGGGCACGCGGCACCTGCGCAGAATCTCCAGCGCCTCCTCTGCTGTGGGCACCACATCAGACCCTCTCGAGAAATAGAAATTCAGTAGTGGCCGTTGCTCAGCTCCTTCTGCAGCCTCTCTATTTCCTGCTGGAGCTGCCTCATCCTCTCCTCAGAATCCACATACTCCAGCACCCCCTCGCAGACGGGGCACCTGAACTGGAGCTCAGAAGCCTCCTCAAAAGGCACATATTTATCATCCTTGCGGCATGCAAAAAACACCCTGTCCCTCATCGACTCCAGCTCACGGGTAAGCTCATCCAGCATGCGCTGCTTTCTCAGTCTTATCAGGTCGTATATCCTCTTCAGGTCGAGCTTCCAGGTGTAGATGTACCATCCTATTTCCGCATCCTTTGTGCGCACATAGCTTGCCAGCCTGTAATCGTACAGCTTGTAAAGCACCCTGCGCACAGTGTTTATTTTTATACCTGTCTTCTCTGCTATTTCCTCATCGGTGGCCTCCCTGTCAAGCAGGGAGTACACCACATCCAGACCCTCTTCGTCCAGTATCTCACTCAGGAACCTTTTTGCCTCTGGATCACTGAGCACAGATTTTCCGTTATCCACTCTCCTGCGCCTCCGGGATAAAAACCATAATTATTATGTATTCAGGAGATTATAAATTTTTTGCAAGAAAATTTATAAACATTTCAGGCAGTAATAGTGTCTTAGACCACGAAAGTTAACCTGAGCAAAAATGAAAAGGAAAATGTACAACTATGGTTGCCCTTGCTACCCGGTGTGGGGATGCTATGCAGGCTGAAAACCTGCTCCAGATACTCGACGCCGGCGCCAGGGGCTTCTCCAGGCTAAGACCTGCCAGGATTCCGGATGTTGTGACATACTCCAGGAACCTCTTTATTCCCCTCACAAATGCCTGCCGCAACGCCTGTGCCTACTGCGGCTTCCGCTCAGACAACCCCTACCTCATGAAAGAAGGGGAAGTGCTACGTCTGCTGAGGGCCGGTGCCAGACTGAGGTGCAGAGAGGCGCTTTTCACCTTCGGAGAGAGACCGGAGGAACACCCGGAGATTGAAAGAACGCTTTCGAAGCTCGGGTATGCAGATATTCTGGAGTACCTCTACCACCTGTGCGAAAAGGCGCTCGGACTGGGCCTTCTGCCCCACACAAATCCCGGCGTGGTGGGGTACCAGGAACTCCGCACCCTGCGCGAGGTAAACGCCAGCATGGGGCTGATGCTGGAGAGCATAAGCGAGAGGCTGTGCCAGAGGGGGATGCCGCATGAGCACAGTCCGGGAAAGCGTCCCGGGGAAAGACTGCGCATGATTGAGCTTGCGGGCAGGCTGAAGATTCCTTTCACCACGGGCCTGCTCATAGGCATAGGTGAAAACACCCGCGAGATAGCGGAATCGCTCCTTGCCATCAAAAAGCTTAGCGACAGATACGGGCACATCCAGGAGATAATAATACAGAACTTCAGACCCAAGAGGGGAACGCCCATGGAAAGCTTTCCGGAGCCGAGTCTTTTCAAAATGCTCAAGGTTGTGCGAGCCGCTTCAGAGCTGTTTGAAGGGCAGGGGGTGCAGGTTCCACCAAATCTGAACCGGCGCACCTACGCGCTTTTCCTGCTGCAGGGTGCCAATGACCTGGGGGGTATTTCGCCCATAACCAGGGATTACATAAATCCGGAGGATGCATGGCCGGAGGAGGCAGAAATTCACAGGCTGGTAGTGGAGCTCGGGATTGAGCTCAGGCAGAGGCTTCCGATTTATCCGGAGTATATAAGGAGGGGATGGTATTCAGAAAGGGTTGGCGAGGTTATCCAGCAGTGCGCCACCAGAGATGGGTATGCCAGGGAGTAGCATGCTCGAGGTTTTAAACGCCAGCGAAGAGACGGTGCAAATACTGGAGAGGGCCCTCTCCGGAGAGAGGCTAACAGAGGAGGAGGCGCTGCACCTCCTAAACTGCAGCAGCAGCGAGGTGCTTCTCGCAGGCTTTGCTGCCCACAGGCTGAGAGAGCTCCGCGCCGGAAACTTTGTAACCTATGTGGTAAACCGCAACATAAACTTTACCAACATATGCATCGGCAGCTGCACCTTCTGCGCCTTTCGCAGGCGGGGGCATGAGGGAGATGCGTATATGATGACCCCTGAACAGGTGGCAGAATGTGCACGCGAGGCCGCTGCAAGAGGGGCGAGCGAGGTGTGCATTCAGGGAGGTCTTCACCCCGAGGCGACTCTGGAGCAGTATATCGCAATCCTGAAGGCTGTTAAGAGTGCCGCGAATGTGCACATCCACGCCTTCTCACCCATGGAAGTGCACCACATCGCCAGAAGGAGCGGAATAGGCATAAAGGAGACGCTGAGAGCGCTGAAGGAAGCCGGACTGGACTCCATGCCAGGCACTGCGGCTGAGATTCTGGTGGACAGGGTTAGGGCCAGGATATGCCCCGAGAAGCTGAGCACACAGGAGTGGGTCAGAATAATAATGCAGGCCCACCGTCTGGGCATACCGACCACGGCAACCATGCTCTACGGGCACGTGGAAAGCGCACGGGACAAGGTGGAGCACCTCAGAATTATACGCAGAATTCAGGACAGAACCCGGGGTTTTACAGAGTTCGTTCCGCTCTCCTTCATCCACCATCGGACGGCTCTGTACGCCAGAGGTGAAAGCAGAGCCGGTGCCACCGGCCTGGAGGACCTGCGTGTGTATGTGGTTTCCAGGCTATACCTGGACAACTTCCGAAACCTTCAGGTATCCTGGGTGAAGCTGGGCAGAAAGCTGGCTCAGCTCATGCTATGCTACGGGGCCAACGACTTTGGGGGGACTCTGATGGAGGAGAACATCTCAAGGAGCGCCGGAGCAAGCAATGAAATGATGAGCGAAGAAGAGATTCGCAGGCTCATAATTGATGCCGGCTTTGAACCCAGGCGGAGGGATACACTGTACAACCTTCTATGAGCTGGTCTTGCAGGAATCTACCGGTAAGACTTATATATCTGCCGCAACAACAAAAGTTTAGCTGAAAAGGGGTGCAGTGATGAGCTCAGAGGTTACAAAGTGGAAAACTGCTGCGCTTATTTTTGGTGTTCTGCTTGTGGTTTCTGCAGTGTGGGGGTACCTCCGGTTGCCGGCGAACTACGTGGCAGTTCCTCAGCAGGAGTACAGCGAGATAAAGAGCAGCATCGCATCTCTTGAGCAGGAGAATCTGCGTCTCAGGGCTGAGGTTGCCCAGCTGAAGAAGGAGATGGAGAGTCTGAGGGGAAAGACGGTGGGGGATTTTGTCCTTACAGGCGAGGAGGTGTGTTCTTCTGACGGCAGACCCATCGTGTACTTCTTCGGAACAAGCTGGTGTCCCCACTGCAGGTGGGAAAAGCCGGTGGTAAAGAAGGTGGCGCAGGAGTTCGGCGATAGTATAGATTTCAGACTGTACGAGCTGGATTTAAAGCTGGCGCCCGAGGAGGATATGAAGCTCTTCAGGAAGTTCAGCCCCGATGGTGCTGTCCCCACGCTGGTGGTGGGATGCAGATACTACCGTGTGGGCAGCGGAGAGAGGTTCGGGGAGGAGGGAGAAGCGGAGGTGCTCAGAGCGCTCATCTGCAGGCTGCTTCAGGACAGTGAAAAGTGTGCCAGATATTCCGGGATAGTTGCCGCAATACCGTAAAGGTATTATATGCAGAGCGCAGAAAATTCGTGTATGCGCCCCGTGCTGCTTATTTTACTGCTGTTGCCCCTGAGCGGGTGTGCCATCCCGGGGGAGAAGTACCCGATTAAGCTGGAGAGTGAGGTTACACCCAGCAAGGTGAGCCTTGAGGAGTCACGGGATATAGTGGTTAAGGCAAAAACCACAAATATAGCAGACAAAATGGTAACTGTGGAAGTGGATGTGGTGGAGAGCGAGGGACTGAATATTACAAGACCGAGGAAAACCACTTTCAGGCTTAAGCCGGGTGAGAGTAGAATAGTGGAGTTCAGAGTAAGCCTCAATGAGGATGCTGTACCGGGAGACTACAGAATCGATGTCCGGGCCAGAACCTCAGAAGGGGATGTGGTGCTGGACAAGGCGAAGCTCAGGGTGTACAGGAAGAAGACGCTGCTGTGATAAGATATTTTTACCTCGGGAAGGTATGGGGATTAGCTGTGGGCCCGTAGTCTAGCTGGTTATGACGTCGCCTTGACACGGCGGAGGTCCGGAGTTCGAATCTCCGCGGGCCCATTGCTTTCCACGTCGGAGGTGTGCAGAAGATTTTGTGCTCATGAGCGGGGGATGTTGCTACTGTTTTCGTTCTTCCCCGCTCCCTGATACCCCTCCGCGGCAATCACCCGGTATTCTGAGCACAAAGACGCTTCCCTGTTTCTTCTGATGGACTCTGCCAGACCCGTCCTGATACTCCACCACATTGTCCTCCACCCACACCTCGCCGCGGTGCATCTCTGCTATGCGTCTCACTATGGCGAGGCCAAGCCCGGAGCCCTTTATTCCGTCCTTTCTGCCCCTGACAAAGCGCTCAAAGATGCTTTTCTTGTACCTGTCCGGTATTCCGGGTCCCCGGTCTCTGACCCTCAAAGTAACCCATCCGTCCTCCGCCCCGGCTTCCAGCACAACTTCACCACCTGCGGGGCTGAACTTTATTGCGTTTGAGAGCAGATTTGCCACCGCCTCCTCCAGGAAGGGGCTGAACCTTGCCGTGAGGACGGGAGGATACCTCTTCACAACCCTTACATCCATCTCCAGGGCCGCCGGTGTAAGGGTGTCCACAACCTCGTCCAGCATCTCCGACAGGTTGCCCTCCTGAAAGCTGAGCTCCTCAACACTGTGCAGGAAGGCGTATTTGGAGAACATCTCAACAATCTTTTCAATCCTGTCAACACTCTTTTTTATCAGCGCAATTCCTCTGTCGTTTACCCTTCCGGAGGAGATGGCACTCTTTATTGCCGAGAGGGGATTGAGTATGTCGTGCCGCATAATATCCGCAAAGGTGTCCTTCAGCTGACTTGACCTCTCAACGTGTCTGATGTACTGTGTAAGCTCTCTTATGTAGCTGCTCAGTCTTCTTTCGGCCTCCATCTCCTTTGTAACATCCCTCACCACCATTACCAGCCCCTCACCAGGCTCTCCGGAGTGGATGGGTGCAATGGTGATGCTGACAGTGATGGTGCTGTTTTGCATCCTCCAGCCAGTTATTATGTCTCTAAGCACCGCTCCGCCTCTCGCCCTCTCCAGGATTCTCTCACCCTCCTGCCTGAGCTCCGGCGGCCAGAGCAGGGTGACGTGTGACCCCTGAAGCCCTTCAAGGGTGTGCAGGTGGCTTCGGGAGATGCAGCTCTTTATTTTTCCATCCCGGCCAAGCACAAATACTGCATCGGTGGCGAGTTCAGCCACCCTCTCCAGTAGCTTCTCTCTCATCTCCCCCTCCGGGATACTCATCCCCCTCCACCATTCCCGGTACCTGCTTTAACGTCTCTATGAGGTCCTCCCTGTCAAAGGGCTTTGTTATATAATCAACTATGTCTTCAACCTCCTCTCTGTCAATAGATTCATAAAGAGGCTGAACTGTGAGCATTGCCACCGGCACATCTGCGGCCTTTTTTCTTATTTCTCTGAGCACATCCCATCCGCTCATCCCGGGCATGAAGAGGTCGAGAAATATAAAATCCGGCTTCATGTCGTCCAGCAGCTTCAGCGCCTCTGGTCCCGAGTTGGCGGTGTAAACCTTAAATCCCTCGGGCTCCAGAAACTTCTTCACCAGCCGGGTGATCTCCGGTTCATCGTCCACAATCAGAATTTTTTTCAAATTTACTCCTCCATGCCTCTGCCAGAGCAGGTGCATCACAGATTTCTAAGTCATACCTATATTAACTTAACTTTTCGGTGGTCGAAACAGGGACTCTCAACCTCCGAAAAATAAACTTAATATTTGAGGCTGTGGAGAGGTGTGGTGGGGGAAAAGAAATGGGGTACGACGCCTTTGAGATTGTGGGAGGCAGAATCGTTTACTACAGCAGGGGAGGTCAGAGCATATCCTACGAGCTGGAGGAGGACAGCTCCAGCTCCGGAAAATAGCTCCACGCTTTTCTTTTTTCTGTTTTGAAACTGGAAAAATAAGTTTTATTAATCTTTCAAATTCCTTTAAGATTGGAGCGATTGGCATGGCGGAGGGGAACAAGCTGCAAGCCGCCCAGTACGTGGACACCGTCCCCACCTCAAGAGCAGACATTACCGACTCGGGTGACAGAGGTGAGACGGGAATTGCGATTGTTGAAATAGACAGAAGACTCAGAATACGCTCATATAATGATGAGTTTGCGAGGCTCATGGGCATCCTCGGAAATGAGGCCGTGTGCACCTCCTGCAGAACTGTGCTCAACTGCACCTTTTCTGCAGACACATGCCCGGCGCTCCGCACCATTATGTCCGGGAAGCCCTTTACCGCAGTGGATGTGAATCCGTGCACCGGAATTCCAGGGCCGTATCAGTTTACATTCCACCCCATCAGGGATTCTTCTTTGAGGGTTGCCAGAGTTGTGATAGCCATCGCCGACTTCTCCGAGGTTATCAGGAGGCTCAGGTCTGAGCTGGAGAGGTCCTACATGAGGCTCATGGACGTGAACAGGCGGCTCAGAGACCTGGAAGGTGTAACCACTGACATCCTCTCCATAGTCTCCCATGAGCTGAAGACTCCTCTCACCATCTCCATGGGATGCATAGACCTGGCAATGGAGGAGAAGAACGCCGCAAAGCTCAGGGAGCTTCTGCTCATGGCACGCAGGAATCTGATGCGTGAGAACAGGATAATCGACGGTATGCTGGAGCTTTCCAAGATAAGAAGAGGTGTTATGACTCTTGTTTTCAGAAAGGAGGACATTACATCTCTTGTTCATAAAGCGGTTAAGGAAAAGCTTCCCTTTGCCGCCCAGAGAGAGGTGAGATTCGACCTGAATCTGGAGAGGGTACCCAGAGTGGAGGTGGACCCGGCCTACATTATTTATGCTCTTGAGCAGGTAATAGACAACTCCATAAAGTTCAACAGGCGGGGAGGTGTGGTAAAGGTGAATACCCGTACGGTGAACGGAATGGTAGAGATAATCGTGGAAGATACCGGAGTGGGTATTGCGGAAGAAAACCTGGAGAGGGTTTTTGAACCCTTTTACCAGGAGGACTCCTCGGCATCACGCAGATATCCGGGGATAGGTCTCGGTCTGACACTGGCGAGCAAGATTGTGGAGTTCCACGGCGGCAGAATACATCTCGAGAGCAGGGGGCGCAACACGGGTACAAGATGCACTATTGCGATTCCTCTGAAAAGGGGGGTTTGATTATGGCGAAGATTCTGGTGGTTGACGATGCCGCTTTTATGAGGATGATGCTGAAAAATATCCTGGGAAAGAACGGTCATCAGATAGTCGGAGAGGCGCAGAACGGTGCAGAGGGCGTTGAGAAGTACAGGGAGCTGAGGCCTGATGTGGTGACTATGGATATAATCATGCCCGAGGTGAACGGGATAGAGGCGGTGAAGAAGATTATGTCAATTGACCCGGAGGCGAAGATTGTAATGGTCAGCGCTCTCGGTCAGGAGGCCATGGTGAAGGAGGCGCTGGAAGCAGGCGCCAGGGACTTTATAGTTAAGCCCTTCAAAGAAAGTAAGGTGCTGGAGGTTATTGAGAAGCTCTGCTGAGGGATGCATGGAGGGGGTGCATGGAAAGTTACAGGGATGTGTTTATAAGTGAGTCAATGGAGCACCTCAATACCCTCACCCAGGGGCTTCTGGAGCTCGAGAAAGGCAATCAGCAGGTTATCACAGAAATTTTCAGGGCGGCCCACACCCTCAAAGGGATGGCCGCAACCATGGGCTATGAGGGCATGGCAAGCATTACCCACGAGATGGAGAACCTGCTGGATGCAATAAGGGAAGGTCGTGTGGAGATAAACTCTGAGATTGTGGATTTGCTTTTTGAGGCAGTGGACCTGCTGGAGGCTGCCCTCAACTCGCTTACCCAGGGGGATGAGGAGAACATCGACGCCACAGAGATCAGCAGCAAGCTGAGCAGGTACACAGGCACAGGGAAGAAAGAGAAGCAGCCGCAGAGGAGGGATGGGGCGGAGGAAGTGCACAGGGCTGGTGCCGGTGTGAAGCGGGTGGATGTGGAGCTGGACAGGGACTGCACCCTGAAGTCGGTCAGGGCGTTCATGACCTTCAGAGAGCTGAAGGAGCTGGGAGAAATAGTAAAGTGCATACCAGACGAGGACAGACTTGAGGATGGGGACTTTGACAGGAGTTTTTCCATCTTCCTGAAAACCGGCGCTTCTGACGATGAAATAAAGGAGAGGATTCTTAAAAAGGTGAGTGAGGTTGCCGGAGTAGAGGTACACAGCGTGGAAACGGCTCCACAGAAAAGCGGCGGTACTAAAAGTGAGATGAAGAGTGTGCAGACCGTGCGTGTTTCTATAGAAAGGCTGGACTCTCTGATGAATCTGGTGGGAGAGCTTGTAATAAGTAAGAGTCGCCTATTTCAGATTAAGAATAAGTATGCAATTGATGAGCTCAACGAAACGCTGGCATATATCGATAAACTCACCACCAGTCTCCAGGAAGAGGTCCAGGAGATGCGGATGGTTGAGGTGAGCTATGTTTTTGACAGATTTCCGCGTATGGTTAGAGATCTGGCAAAAAAGGAGGGTAAAAAGGTAGAATTTATCGTAAAGGGCAGAGATATAGAGCTGGACAGAACGGTGCTTGACGAGATAGGGGATCCGCTGGTGCACCTTCTCAGGAACTGCATTGACCACGGAATTGAGCCTCCAGAGGAGAGGCTCGAAAAGGGAAAGAGTGAGGTCGGGAGGGTAATGCTCAAGGCCAGACGTGTGAAGGACCACGTTGAAATAGTTGTGGAGGATGACGGGAGAGGGATAGACCCCGAGAAGATAAAGAGGATTGCGGTGGAGCGGGGGCTGATAAGTGAGAAAGAAGCCAGCGGAATGTCCCCGGAGGATGCCAGGATGCTGATATTTACCCCGGGCTTCAGCTCTGCAGAAAAGGTTACTGATATTTCCGGCAGAGGTGTGGGGCTGGATGTGGTGAGAAATAAGATTCTTGCCCTTGGTGGAACTGTGGAGCTGGAGTCGGAGGTTGACAGGGGCACCAGGTTTGTGCTTAAGCTTCCGCTCACGCTGGCAATAACAAAGGCGCTGCTCATTTCCGCTGGAGGGAGGATATACGCCATCCCGCTGAACAATGTGAGTGAGATACTAAATGTGAAGAGGGAGGATTTAACCACGGTTATGGGGCAGGAGGTGATACAGCTTCGCGGCAGGATACTCCCGGTGTACGACCTTATAACACTTCTCGGAAAGCCCGCCACCGGAAATGGGAGTGATGCCAGGCCGGTGGTTGTGGTTGAGAAAGGCGGCAACCTGATAGGAATCGCGGTGGACGAGCTGATAGGACAGCAGGAGATTGTGATAAAGGGGCTGGAAGGAAAGCTCAGGGATGTGCGCGGTTTTGCGGGCTCTACCATCATGGGCGATGGTAGGGTGTCCCTGATACTGGATATAGCTTCTCTGGAGGTTGGATGATGGCAAGGCAGTTGATTCTGAATGAGCTGGAAATGGATATGCTGCGTGAGGTGGGCAGCATAGGGGCGAGCCATGCTACAAATTCCCTGGCCGAGATGACGGGCACCAAGGTGAGCATAGAGGTTCCTGCGCTGGAGATACGGCCCGTGGAACAGCTCATCTCCCGCGAGGGCGGTGAAGAGCTGGTGGCCGGGGTGTATGTGGAGCTTGAGGGAGATGTGAATGGCGTTATTGTGTTAATGCTGGACATCGCCTCAGCACTGCAGCTGGTGGAGCAGATAACGGGCATGCCTCCTGCAGGAGAGGAACTCACTGAGATGGAGGTATCTGTGCTTCAGGAGGTGGGAAACATCATGGCATCCCACTTCTCCAACGCTCTCGCCGACTTTCTGGGAATGAAGATAATGCCGATGCCGCCAGCCCTTGCAGTGGACATGGCAGCGGCACTGCTGGACTTTATTATGCTGGAGCAGGCCTGCAAGACGGGTGACGCCATCCTCTTTAAAACCAGATTTATATTTCAGCCACGCCAGATAAGCGGGAACATATTCCTCATGCCCGACCCGGAGTCCCTGGACAGGATAGTGACAATGCTCAGAGAGAAGGTGGGGCTGGGTGCCTGAGCATGCCTCCGGTTATTGTGGTGGACATCGCAGACGTTAAGGCCGCCACGGAGCCCGCAAGGCTGGTGAGCATAGGACTGGGCTCCTGTGTGGGGGTTGCTCTTTTTGATTCAAAAAAGAAGGTTGGTTCTCTTGCCCATATAATGCTCCCCTTCAGCAGAGGCTCTGAGCCGGTGGACAACAGGGCGAAGTATGCAGATACAGCTATTCCGCTGGCAATTGAAAAGATGGAGAAGCTCGGTGCAAACAGGTCAAGGCTGATTGCCAAAATCGCCGGCGGGGCCAAGATGTTCTCCTTTATCCCGAAGGACGACTACATAGGCAGAAAGAATGTGCATGCTGTGAGGGAGGTCCTCAGAAGAGAGGATATAAGGATAGTTGCTGAGGACACCGGTGGCAGTGTCGGAAGAACTGTGGAGTTCGACACTTCTTCGGGCACCATGCTGGTTAAGACCGCCAGACTTGGAGTCAGGAAGCTTTAGCCGCTACCAGTTTTTGCTGTACCCGTCATCCAGGGGCAGGGGTTCATTCAGCACAAAGGTTCGCTCGCAGGCAACGCAGCGGACCTTCTGAACCCTGCCGCCGTTGGGTGTCATCACAAATTCCATAGAGCCGCACACGGGACAGGTCCACACTTTTCAGCACCCCCTTTAAAGGATGGCCGCACAGATAGATATATGTTTACTTTCGAAAAGCGAAAAATAACGGGAAATTTTTTAGAAGATTTTTAACCCAACCTTTGTTTTTCGAAAAACAACTTTTAAATAGGCTGGAAAATGGGGATATTATATACCAACGGGGGGATGCTCATATTCAGGAGTTCGCCAGAAGCGGTGCTTATGAATGAAATTGAGGACTACCTCAAGAAGAAGAACAGAATGGTCTGGAGCCTTTACTGGTCCCTCACCGCTATGGTGGGTATGCTCATAATGCTGCTGCCCGTGAACATTGTGGTAAACGAGGAGGGCAGTATTGCCACCTGGTTCATACTCTACATCGCCTTCGCCGGAATAGCATTAATAACCTATGGGGCGATGCTGAAGGGGAAGATGAACATGGCAGACCCTATACCTGTGAGAAGGCCCCCGTCCACCTCCCCCATGGGGGAGGTGGGTGGAGTAAACCTGCCAGTAGAGGACCAGGAACTCCTGTACAGCCTGAAGGAGCTGGAAGAGTGGTTCAGAAGTTCCAGCACCAGTGCAGCCAGCTTCAGAAACCCCGACGCCTTCCGGAAGGAGATAGAGAGGTGGTACAGGCTGGGAATTATAAAGGAGATAAACATAAGGAACCTGAGGCGCAGGATAAGGGAGCTGGAAGCTGAGCTGAACCGCATCAGGGGCGATGCTTCATCTCTGCCCTCCTCTTCGGCAGCTGTGGAGAATGCAGCAACGATACGGGCGGCCGACTCTGCCTGCAGGGAGGGGATAAGAGTTGATGCTTGAGCTGCTCAGCACAGGTCTGATACTGGGGCTGAAGGACAAGAAGATAGATCTGGGAGAACTCAATGAAAAGGCACTGGAAGAGGACTCTGAAGTACCACCCTTTGCCCAGGATGAAGGAGGTATCGAAGAAGTGGTAAAGACTGATGCAGAGGAGGACGTGCCCCCCTTTTTCTCTCAGGAGGAGGAAAGTGGGGACGATGCACCGCCCTTCGGCGGGGCCACTGCAGAAGAAGAACCTTTTGCCCAGCCTGCTGCAGGCGTATCCGGGGAGGCGATTTCCCAGCTGGAGGAGAGGGTGTCCGAGATCAGCGATACCGTCGCCAAGATAGAGTCCCTGGTGAGCGGATTTGATGAAAGAATTTCAAAGATAGAAAAGAGCATGGAGAGTCTGCTCTCGGTATATGAGCTTGTTACCAACGAAATAAACCCCTTCATCGGCTATTCCAATGGCACAGAGAACGGGAACGGCAGGGAGGAGAAGAAAAAGGAGGAGGCGGTGGCCGTCAGCTCCTCCTCCCCGGGTATTGCGCTCGAGGAGAAGGTGATGGACAGGCGTGTGGTTGAGCTGAAGCCAAACGGCGACCGCGTGAGACTGGAGAGAATAAACAACGACCCCAACTCCCTCCTGCTCCTGTTCAAGTGGCTGGATTTCCTGATAAAAAAGGCAGGATATCAGGGCATGATAAAAACGCTCCTCTTCTACGAGGAGGTGGGGTGGATTACCCGGGAGGTGAGGGACCAGATAATAAAGTACTCCCGCGACCTGGGAGGTACGCGTGCATCCCGGGGTAACCGAAAGCTTACAGTGCTTGAGCACATCATCTCCCTCTTCTTTATAATAAAGCTTCAGGGGCTTGAGGTTAGCCCCACGCTGTATTCAGAGGTGGTAAATCAGCTGGACGAGTCCGGAATAGTGTAGGTGGTGGCCATGGGATTTTCCACCGCTGCCGCCTTTCTCATAGTCTTTATGGCAGGGATGGTGGCAGCAGTAGAGCTTCTGAACGCTGGAGAGGCCTTCTTCACCTCTCTGGCGGAGGAAATGCAGGAGCAGGTGAGGCGGAGTCAGGACCTTCTGAACACAGGGGTTGAGATTGTCAATGTAACAGCCCGTCCGGGCAGCACCTACATCTATGTGGAGAATACCGGCAGCACAGCTCTGAATCCGGATAAGCTCTCTCTTATTATTGATGGCGTGTGGATTGAGGAGAACTTCTCTGTCATCGCTCTGGGGTACTTCAGGGTCAAGTATGTAAACAAAACCTACCTGGTCAAGGGTGCATATCACAACAGCAGCGCATCAATACCGCTGGTGCTGACCACGCAGGATGATACCCAGATTTACAATCCTTCCACCCCGGACCCTGACCAGCTCTATGGAATAGTGGGCTGGTTCAACATAACTCTGGCTGTTAGTGAGTTTGTGGTAACAAACACTTCGGATAGCTTCTACTGGCTTCCGGGAGACGTGGTGCTTATTTCAACGCCGCTGGGATTTAACAGGACAATTAAAGTGGTTGGGGAGCGGGGGGTGAGCGACCTCTACCATGCAGGGGAGGCGCTACCGCATTCTCATGTGCTTCCTGCGGACAGTTACATCTACAGGTGGGAGTAGCCATGGCTGAATCCGTACCCATGGTGCTGATGTTCCTGGCTACAGTTATGGTATCCGCAGGCCTTGTGGGAGTCCTCAACCATCAGGTTTCAATTATTGAAAGCGGGGCGCTCGCCAAGAAGTGGGAGCTGGAGGAGATTGTCTCCGGAGAGATAGAGGTGGTACATGTCTGGACAGACGGCACCAACCTGTCGGTGTACGTGGTGAACTCGGGCGGTGTGCCCCTTGACCCCGGCCTCAGTCAGGTGAGGGTAAACGGAGAGTGGGTGAGCCCTTCCAGCATGGTGATAGTCAATCCACGGGGAAATGGGCTCTGGGGTACCGGGGAGGTGCTGGAGATAAACCTGAGCACCACCCTGAATACCGGCTGGAATACTGTGGCTGTTCTCAATTCACTGCTGTGGACGCCTGAGTACAGGTTCAGAGGTGGTTAGGCATGGGGTTCAGCACAACCGCTGCGCACGCAATCTTCTTCATTGCTGCTGTGGTGGTGGCCACCGGAGTGGCGGGAGTTGTTAGCGACGCCTCACAGTCGGTGAGCAGCAGCATCTCCCAGAAGTCGTATCTGCTGGTGGAGAGGCTGGAAGCAGATGTTGAGGTGGTCCACGTCTATTCCGGGAGCGGCAACACCTCCATATACATCTTAAATTCAGGAAAGAGCGTCCTTATTCCGGATAACCTGCTGGTTTTCCTCAATGGAAGACGGGTTGAAATCCTGGGGACACGCATACTCAACAGAAGTGTAAACATTCAGAACTCACTGTGGGACCCTGATGAGATACTGGAGGTAAATATAACTGCCGTAACTCCGGGAAGATACTCCGTCAAGGTGCTTGCGGTGCCGGGAATATGGGACGAGTACTACTTCAATGCATAGCCGATTTTCGTAATAAGAAAAAAAATGTTTATATATAAACTCAACCAGACATAAACCGGGGGAATAAAAATTAAAGCGCCGGCGATTCCGGGGAACAACAGGGCACAGATTGGCATCGGAACGCTTATAGTATTCATAGCCATGGTAATGGTGGCAGCGATTACCGCCGGAGTTCTCCTCAAGACCACAGGAACTTTGCAGTCCAAGGCCAGGTCCACGGGAGAGGAGGCCACCAAGGAGGTTTCGACAAACATCAAAATAGTCGATCTCACCGGCTACGCCTACGCCAACGAAACCTGGAACAACGGTGGCCCGAATATAACAAAGCTTATAATCCTTGTGACTCTGGCACCGGGCAGCTCTGAGATTCGCTACGACGACATTATTTTAAACTATTTCTCGGGGGACGTTTACATAAGCGGAATTGTTCACAACGCCACCATCACCTCAAATCCCTCTCTCGCCGAAAACAGCACAAGCAACAGCGATGGCACTGTAAACGGCGTGGCCGACTTCTACGTGGTTCCTGTTTTTGAGCAGAACAAAAATAATGTGCTTGAAAAGGGAGAGTACCTGGAGCTGCACTTCTGGATAGAGGCCAACGGGAAGGCGTATCCCCTCGAGGGCAACAGGGAGTTCACAATAACCATACTGCCGGTGGGCGGAACGATGAGCGAGATAACCAGGGTATCGCCCAGTGGCATTCGTTCGGTGTTTGTGAGGAACTGGGTATAGAGCGGGGTGCAATTTTCCCTGAAGGAAAAACACCGCCATGCATACCGGAGAGCTGCCCTTTTCCTGAGGCTATTTGAGGAGAAGGGGCTGACAGCAATATCAGAATTGGCTGGAGAAGAAAACTGGAAAAAGGAGATGGATGGTCTATTACAGTGGGAGCACCAGCGCCTGCTTCAGGGTTTCTTCGATATCCCGTCTTGTGAAGGGTTTTACAACGTAGTCCACAAGTTCCCCTATATCCTCCTTCTCCAGCGTCTCCCTGCGGAGCGGCTGGGCTGTCAGCATCGCCACCGGAATATCCCGCAGCTCCCTGCGGCTTTTAATTCTGCGCAGCGTCTCCCAGCCGTCGATGCCGGGCATCTGAATGTCGATAAAAATGTAGTCGGGTGTTATTCCACTTTCCAGAAGTCGCAGACACTCCTCGCCACTTCTTGCGGCAATAACCTCAAACCCCTCCGGCTCCAGTATGTTTCTCATGGCCTCGATGATTATGTCGTCGTCGTCAACCACCATTATCCTCATTTCAATCCCCTCGCTATAAGGGCAAGAATCTTCTCCTGCGCCTGAATGTACTCCCTGAGCTGTCGCTCTATGTACTCATGGGCCATCTCAGTTGGAACATAAAGCTTGGTCTTGTTGTCAGATTTTACCACCGTCTTGAGATATCCCTCCCTTTCAAGGGAGTAGAGGATGGGGTACACAGTCCCCTGGCTGAGAAGAACATTGAAGTTGTGTACAAGGCTCTTGATTATGTCGAAACCGCACATTGGTTGCTGCTTCAGCAGGGAGAGGATTATTATTTGCAGCGACTTCTTAACACTCTGCTCCATCATCTTTGAGGAGATAACCTCTATTCTCGGAATGTGTACAGGTCTCGTCTGCGACCTGTGGAAAAAGGCTATAGAGGTTTCTCCGCTCTCAGTGGTTATCATCACCCTGTCGTGAAGCCGTGTCAGGCTGTTGACCGCATCCTGGTTCAGAAAGTTCATGTTATAGGAGCTTATTGAGGCAATGGGGATGCCGTTTGAGCTGTGGAGCTTCTTTTCAAGCTCCAGCACCTGGTCTATTATCTCATCCCTAACCCTCCCGAAGTCCACCTTCAGGTGTATTCCGCTGTAACCGTTCTCCCTGGCATAGTCGCTGAGCTCCTGAAAATCCGAGTAGAATTCCTCCAGGTCCTGCTCCTTCAGCATTTTGATATTTCCGCGTATCAGCTTTATCTCGTGGAACAGTTCTTCCGGGAAGCCTTTAAAGTGAAATCTATCATGTTCTCGGGGAAATGCATAAATACAGAGCTTGTTGCTGTCTATACCCGCCTGAAAGAAGGACTTTGTAACATAGTATCTGCGCTCCTCTTTTGAATCGTACAGGTAAAGGTCGTTGCTCCTGTCGTAGAAATCGTTGAGGATGTAAATTGGACCATTCTTCTTGGCATTTCTAACTCTTCTCACACCAGTGACCTCCTTCGTATCTGAAGGAGTGTTCAGATCTCCGACTTTGCGACTGCGGTCATCCGGTTTTTATTATTTTCCAGGTATTTTTCCTGAATGTACCATTCGGCATATCCGCAGTCCATGCATGCGTATATTTCAAACTCTTTGGAGCTCGTGAGAGCCTTTATTACAGAGTACTTCGTATCCTTCATGAAAGTGCTGGGAAAAACTTCCTGATGGCCCTTTTCAACATTTAAGCTTCCACATTTTGGACAGCGCATAGACGACTTCACGACCCACTCCCCCTTGTGTCTTTTTTGTAATCACTACATTGGAGGCCAACATAAACTTTGCTTTTCAGCTTTCGAAACTCTTCCCATAATTCCCCCCCATCCGGCACAGCGCCCCCCCGGACAGGATACCGCCTTCTGCCCTCCGGCAGTCCATTCCTGTGCATCCTGTGCATCATATGGAATTTCGCAAATGTTATATATAAACCTTGTGCACTAATCTTTACAATCCGGATGATAGTAGAAAGAAAATTCACAATTATCTGCCGAGTTCGAGGTCTCCGAGAAAGTCGACTATTTCCTGCCTGAACTCGCTCTCCAGGCTGAGCAGCACGGTGCTCTTTATCCAGTCCAGCTTGTTGCCTATGTCGAACACCCTTCCGGGGTAGATGTAGCCCACCACGCGCTCCCCCTCCTGTATCAGCCTGCGAATCGCGTCGGTGAGCTGAATCTCGCCCCCGTAGCCCCGCTCACCTCTCGCGAGGGGCTCAAAGATCCTGCTGCTCAGGATGTACCTCCCGGTTATCGCGAGCGTGGAGGGCGCCTCCTCCTGGGAGGGCTTCTCCACCACGTCCTTAAGCTCGTATACGCCATTCCCCAGCGCCTCGCCCAGCTCCGCGATGCCGTACTTACTCACCTCCTCCCTCCTAACCTGCTGAAGGGCGATTACGCTCGCCCTGAAGCGCCTGTGTATCTCCAGCATCTCGCCGATACAGGGAGGAGAGGTTATAACATCACCGAGAAGCACGGCGAAGTAGGCGTTGCCCACAAACTCCCTCGCCTGGAGCACCGCATGTCCCAGCCCCAGGGCCTCCTTCTGGCGGATGTAGGTTATGTTAGCGAGCTCACTGATTCTGCGTATCTCCTTCAGCATCTCGTGCTTGCCCGCTTTTTCTAAAAACTGCTCCAGCTCGGGGGAGCGGTCGAAGTGGTCCTCTATGGCGCGCTTTCCCCTGCCCGTGATTATGAGTATGTTGTCTATCCCCGCCTCCAGCGCCTCCTCCACAACGTACTGGATAACTGGCTTGTCAAAGACGGGGAGCATCTCCTTGGGCTGGGCCTTTGTTATCGGCAGAAAGCGCGTCCCGTGTCCTGCGGCGGGGATTATAGCCTTGAGCTTCGCCCCTCTTCCCTCGTACTTCTCAAACACCGCTATAAACTTCAGCACCTCTTCGCCGGTGTTTATCACCTGGTGGAAGGTGTCCTTGGGTACTGTGAATATGTCTCCGGCTTTTGCCTCGTACTCCTTATCCCCCAGCTTTATCCTGCCCCTTCCGCTGAGGAAGTGGTAAACCTCCTCACTCTCCTCGTGGTAGTGCCCCGACGTGGCCTTGCCCGGGAAGAGCTTCGTAAGAGAGAGCACCAGGTTCGACATCTCCACGTCGTAGACCTCGTAGCGGTCGTCCTTCTTTACCAGCTTGCCCTTCTTCTCCAGCTCCTCAGCGTTGAAATGCATCACCCGCATCTCTTATTCATAACCCCGCCAGCCCTTATAATATTTACTATCGAGAGCGAAGCTTATATATTGCCGCCAAAATCACCTCTAATAGGGGAGAATACCATGCGCGAGCATCGCCTTCTGGGGATTGTGATGGTTGCAATTTTGACAGGTGGATGTGCAACCGGAGGGGAGAGCAACACACTTTCAGCCAGAGATGCCACCGCTGTGGGGGAGCTGGCTGCGATTCCCGCATCTTCTGATGAGAGGGAGTGGCTGATGTTCTTTGCAAAGCTATATGAGAGAACACCGGAGTATGAGGAGATCCTAAACAGGACGGAAGAGCTGAGACGAGAGTTTGCTGAGTACTACCGGTATGTGGAGAACCTAACGGCTCAGAACATGAGCATAGATAACAAAACAAGGGAGGAGTTCTTCTCAAGATTCAGCGCCTTTGTGCTCTCGCAGGAAGAGCTTATAAAAGCATGGGAGAGAGCCTTCGACGGCCGGGTGCTGCGCAATGCCTACTACAGCTACACTACGCGGCTCCTGGAGAGCCTGAAGGTTTACTATCCAGAGGTGGACAGAAGCGCCCTGGATTCGATGGAGTATGTGAAGGTGCTGGTGATACCTTCAGGAGCTATCTATGGCCTGGATGAGGATGACAGATTCAGGCAGGCCCTGGAGAACTTCGTTGCGGGAGGTGGAGTGCTAATAGTTTTTGCCCAGCAGGGTGGCCACGAGTTCAGAGCCCTGCCCGGCGGCAAGCTCTCCGGATACGGCTGGAGCGAGGATATTAGTTCTCATCAGGCCATAGTTACCGACCCCTCCCAGGCGATCTTCGCCGGACAGAATTCCCCGGAGGTCAGGGCGAACATCGACGGCTACTTTACGCAGTGGCCGGAGAACGCCAGGATACTCATGAGGAAGAAATCCTCACAGTGGCCTGTAATGGTAGAGTACAGCTACGGGAAGGGCAGGGTTATTGCGATGACGCTCTACACCGACTGGGCCTTCGCCACCCGGAAGGCTTCCAGCAGTGAGCTGGCTCTTATAAGGGACCTTCTCACCTGGGCTGAGAATCCTGATTCTGTGCCGGTGTACGCCCCCGGCGACATTGCGATGGTGCCGGTCAATGTGACCAGCAGGGTAAATGTATCCTCCAGAAGTGTGGTGTTCATCGTAGTTGACCCGGAAAAGCGCATCATCGCCAACCTTGGCATGAACCTGTCTCTTGCCCCTGGTGAGAGCAGGGTTGTAGAGTTCGAATACTCCATGCCCGGGAAGACGGGAATCTACCTGGTGGACTATGCGCTCCTGAATTCCTCCGGAAGCGTGGTGCAGGTAACCTTTGAGGCTGCGGGATTTGCTGTCAGCGGGCTTGCGGAGCATTCTACAAACCCAGCCTGAGCTTCCTGATGCACTCACTTCCAAGGGGGCCAAGCTCAGCACCGGCGAGGCTGAGAAAGAAGCACCGCGAGATTCTGCGTCCGCAGCGCATGCACCTGGCATCGCACTCCCTTCCCCTGACCCGCGCAACGCTCCCGCCCGCGGCCCTCTCCCTTATAATCAGCCTGCCTCCCTCCCTCTTAACTATGCCCCTCTCCTCCGCCTCTCTGAGGGTCCGCCTCACCAGCTCCGGCACTGAGGTTACGAGCTCTATGAGCTCAACCGCCTCGCTCACTGCGAGGCTCTCTGCCTCAACGCTACTCAGCAGCGCCAGCGCACGCTCCACCTTTTCCTCTGCCTCTCCCACGCTAACCTTTATATCCCCCCAGCCTTAATAAAATAACCTCCTTGAAATAGCGAGGGATTCTGATGATAGCACCGGCACCGCGAAGGGTGGACTTCAGAAAGCTGGAGGAGAGGATACAGAGGTTCTGGGAGGAGCGCGGGATATATGAGAAGAGCAGGCAGAAGCTGAAGGGAGGTGAAAAGTACTACTTCCTGGACGGCCCTCCCTATGCGAGCGGTGCGATTCACCTGGGCACCGCCTGGAACAAGATAATTAAGGATGCTGTACTCCGCCACCTGGCGATGCGCGGGTACAATGTGCTGCGCCAGCCTGGGTGGGACTGCCACGGCCTGCCCATAGAGGTCAAGGTAGAGAAGGAGATGGGGATAAAGAACAAGCGGGAAATTGAGGAGAACGTCGAGGCTTTTATAGAGGCGTGCAGGAGCTGGGCGCTGCGGCATGTGGAGATAATGACCTCCCAGTTCAGGCGCCTCGGGGTGTGGATGGACTGGGAGGAGCCATACATGACGCTCAGGGACGAGTACATCGAATCAGCCTGGTGGACCATAAAGCGGGCGCATGAGAAGGGCCTCCTCACGCGAGACCTGCGCGTCGTGACCTGGTGCCCGCGCTGCGAAACTGCGCTGGCGGAGGCCGAGATTGAGTACAGGGAGCGCACCGACCCGAGCATCTATGTGAAGTTCCCCATCCTGGGAGCAGAGAAGGAGTACCTGCTCATCTGGACCACCACGCCCTGGACGCTGGTAGGCAACCTCGCAGTGGCGGTGCATCCGGAGTTCGAGTACGTAAAGGTGGAGACGAAGCAGGGCAGGCTTGTAATAGCAAAGGAGCTGGTGCACCTGCTGAAGGAGAAGTTCGGTCTAAGCTATAAAATTGTGGAGGAGTTCAGGGGCAGGGAGTTGGAGGGGCTGCGCTACGAGAATCCGCTGAAGGACTACATAAAGGTTGAAGCCCCGGAGAACGCATACAGGGTAATCCTGGCCGACTTTGTAACTCTTGGTGAAGGCACCGGCCTGGTGCACTGCGCCCCCGGGCATGGGCCGGAGGACTTCGAGGCTGCGAAGCGCTACGGCATACCCGCGCTGTGCCCTGTGGATGAGGAGGGGAGGTTCACCGAGCTTGCGGGCAAGTACGCGGGCTACAGGACGAAGAGGGACGACAGGGTGATAATCCAGGATTTGAGCAAGAAAGGCCTGCTTCTCAAGGCTGAGCACATAACGCACCGCTACGGCCACTGCTGGCGGTGCAAAACAGCGATAATCTACCGCGCCACTGAGCAGTGGTTTATTGCAATTACAAAGCTGAAGGAGAGGATGCTCTCAGAGATAGAGCGGGTGGAGTGGATTCCCGGATGGGCGGGAAGCGCCCGCTTCAGGGACTGGATTTCAAATGCGCGCGACTGGACGATTTCCAGGCAGCGCTACTGGGGGATTCCCCTCCCGGTCTGGCTCTGCGATAGGTGCGGGAGCATGGAGGTTATAGCCTCAAAGGCTGAGCTTGAGGAAAAGGCGGGGAAGGTGAAGGAGCTGCACCGCCCCCACGTGGATGTGAGCTTCCCGTGCGAGTGCGGCGGCGAGAAGCGCCGCGTTAGCGACGTGCTCGACGTGTGGTTCGACTCTGGCGTAGCTGCATGGGCATCGCTGGGCTACCCCGCGAGGGAGGAGCCCTTCCGCTCCCTCTACCCGGTGGACTTCATCACCGAGGGGCACGACCAGACGCGAGGGTGGTTCTACTCCCAGCTGGGCTGCGGTCTGCTTGCCTTCGACGAGGTTCCCTATCGCCGCGTGCTTATGCACGGCTTCACCCTGGACGAGAAGGGGGAGAAGATGAGCAAGAGCCTGGGCAACGTTGTCACCCCCGAGGAGGTGATAGAGCGCTTCTCCGCTGACGTGCTGCGCTTCTACGTGCTCTGGGCGAACAAGCCCTGGGAGGACCTGCGCTTCAACTGGGAGGAGGTCAGGGTGGTAGCCAAGATGTTCAACATTCTGTGGAACGTCTACGTGTTCGCCACCACCTACATGAGCCTCGACAGCTTTACTCCGGAGAAGCTGCCCCGCAACCTGAGCGAGCACTACCGCAGCGAGGACAGGTGGATTCTCTCCAGGCTCAACTCTGTGATTCGCGAAGTAAACGAGGCCTTTGAAACGCTGCACCTGTACCGCGCTACGCGCGCCCTGAACGAGTTCATAGTTGAGGACCTGAGCAGGTGGTACATAACGCTTGTCAGACCGCGCACCTGGGAGGAGAGGGAGAGCATCGATAAGATCGCCGCCTACTCGGCGCTCTACAGCGTGCTGTGCAACCTCGCGAAGCTGCTCGCGCCGATTGCGCCGCATGTGAGCGAGGAGATTTATCAGAACCTGGTCAGAAGCTTGGGCATAGGCGAGGAGAGCGTCCACCTCGAGAGGTTCCCATCGCCCCAGGAGGAGCTCATAGATGAGGAGCTTGAGCGTGCGATGCTCGTGGCTCGTGGAATAGTCGAGGCCACTGCCAGCGCCAGGGAGAAGCTGGGCGTGAAGCGGCGCTGGCCTGTGCTGAGGCTGATATTCTCCCCCGGGGATGAGGAGGCGGCGGAGGCCGCGCAGCAGCTTGAGGAGCTGATAAGGAGGCAGGGAAATGCGCTGAAGCTTGAGATTCTCCCGCCGGGGGAGGAGCCGGCTGAGGTTGAGCTCGTTGCTGAGCCGAACTTCGCTGCGCTTGGGCCGGAGTTTAAAGCGCTCGCCGGCAAGGTTGCGGAGGCGATACGCAGCGCAGACGCCAGGAAGCTGCACGAGGGTATGCAGAGGGGCGGATATCCTCTCACCGCGGCTGGCGAGGAGGTGCTCATAACCGAGAAGCACGTGAGCTTCAGCAAGCGCCTGCCCGAGCATATGGCGAAGGCGAGCTTTGAGCACGGCGTTGTATACATCGACGCCACGAAGACGAGGGAGATCCTCGAGCTTGGCTTTGCCCGCGAGGTTGTGCGCAGGATACAGGAGATGCGCAAGGAGCTCGACCTGGCAGTGGAGGCTTATATCTCCACGAGGGTGAGCGTTGCAGATGAGGAAATTGTGGCTTACCTGGAAGCGCAGCGCGATTACATCGCGCGAGAAACCCGCTCAAAGCAGCTGGAGATAGCCACACAGCTTGCCCACGAGGGCTACGAGAAGACCTGGAAGATCGCCGGCAGGGAGTTCAGAATCTCAATAAAAGAAGCGTGATAGCTTCGCCACACATATTATATGGCGGTTGGGAGGGAGGAGGCCCAGGGATGATAAAGAAAAAGTAGTTAAACTCTATCTCCCTGGGCATTATAATCTGTAAATTTCATTGCAGATAATTATTTAGTTTACATGGATGCACATTTAAGTTTACATTTTTAGAGAAGCAGGAGCGATTATACTTTTATCTTTTCGTATTTGAGGAGGTAGGCAAGCACCAGACCGCATGCAAAGGCCCAGGCAAGGTTGCTTACAAGAGTTATGCCCAGCATCACCAGAGGAACGTAAAATTCCCTCTTCCCCTTCAGGTCCTTTATCATTGTCATCAGTTCTGCGCCGGCGATGAAAAGCAGTACCCCAAGTATGGAGAAGGGCAGCAGTTTTATTATTTCCACAGCACTTTCTCCAAAGAGAATTGCGATTGCAAGGAAGAATCCTCCTATTATGATGTTGTTGCCGGCTGTGCGCGCTCCGAATCTGTAGTGGGCCGCCAGTCCGCCGGCACCGTGGCACATGGGCATGCCCTGGAGCAGGAAGCTGCCGAGGTTTGCCAGACCCTGGCTTGTGGCAAGTGCCCTGTAGGTGACACGCTCCGCCCTTCTGCCGAAGTAGTTCTTTGCCAGGTCGTGCTGGGCTATTACCGCATTGCCGAGGGTCATGGGTATCTGCGGCAGAACCAGCAGGAAGAGGGCGGTGAGAAAGTCTTCAGCGTCGGGAAAACCGTCCAGAAATACGGGCTGTGGGAGGTGGAAGCCGGGTGAAATGCGTGGCTGCTGAAAGGCAAAGCCCACCAGAAAGCCTCCGAGCACAAGGATGAGTGCTGCAGGGGCTTTGCGATTCTCCAGCAGGAGGTACGCAAGCAGCAGCCCGAAGAGTCCTATCAGAGTGTAGGCGCTTACCCCGGCGATGCTGAGCAGCGCCAGAGAACCCTGATACTCAGGCACCAGTTCAGAGCGTGGTGGTGCGAGAATGAATTCGATTCCGCGCACCAGCAGAAGAGTGCCGACGCTGAGCTGCACCCCCCTGACCACTGTTCTGGGCACATATCGGCTCAGCTCTATTAGACCCGTGATGCCCAGAAGCAGGAGTATAACACCAACCAGCAGGGCGGCGGCGTAGATTGTGTCAGGGGTTATAAGGGCGTAGCTTGCTATGGCATAGGCACCTATTACCTTCATGGGCTGCACCGGCATGGGGATGCGGTAGTATATCCCTGCCATGATGTAGAAGAGCCCCACCATGAAGAATATGCCAACAGCGCTGACGCCATTCAGGAGAATCATCCCCAGGGCGAGGGGCAGGAGTGTGCCCAGGTCACCCAGCGACCCTGCAGCTTCAACCCTGTCAAATCTGTAGTCCCCTATCTGCATCTAAAAAGTAAATATTTATAACAATAAAAAATTAATTCATTCTATTTAAAATTGTTTTCAGTTGTATCCTGCCTATTTAACGCCTCTTCCAGTATGGCCCTTATTTCCTTATAGCTGATGTCGCCGCTGATGAGAACATCCCCTCCGAACACAAGTGCCGGAAGCCGGTGTATTCCAAGCCGCTCAGCTCTGCGCAGATTTCGTGGAAAGTGGTGCACTATAAGTCGCCCTCCGTTCAGGTCTTCGAAGACGCTGAGGGTGTTGACCCACCTGCGCCCGGTTATCTCCTCCAGCGCTTTCAGCAGCGCCGCCTCTGATTCTTCCCTGCCGGAGGGAAATTCGACACCGCAGCAGCCGTTGGGTACGGGCAGGGATTTTCTCAGATACTCCAGAATCATGCTACTCCACCACAATTCTTCCGCTCCTCAAGAGGGAAACCTCAATCCTGGAGATGATGCGGTTTCCCTGAATTCTGCCTCCGCCGTGTCTTCTGAGCATGCCTATGAGGGAGGTCTTGTTGTGAACCACCTTTATTCCGTGTCTGTCTGCCATGCGCAGAATTTTTTCAGGTGCCTGAAAGAGGTCTTCCCCCTCTTCCAGGGCCACTCTCACAGGAGAGAGCTTCTCAAAGGCGAGAATTGTGCGCCGGGCTTTTTCCACATTTTCTCTGGCGCGTTTCTCCAGAATGGCAACATTTTCGCGGCTTGTACCCAGAAGCTCAGCTATCTCACGCTGCTTGTAACCCTGAGCACGCAGCTCCAGTATTTTGAGTTGCTTATCTGTCAGGAAGCCGGTGTCGCGGTTCAACCAACCACCTTTGGATTTATATGTCACCACGGCCTCAAGTATTTTTCTTCGGATTTCATGGAGTTGCACGCGCCTTCCCCGGCCCCATCCTTTTGTATGCCGCTATTGAGACACTAAAATATTCTGGCAGAGCACCGGAAAAGTGCAGCCTACTGCACACCTTCCGGCATGCCGTGGCAGCGGGTGCAGGTCTCCTCGACGTCGTGGCACTCCCTGCAGAACTCTCTGTGCCCCTCAAACAGCGCAAAGCCCTGCTCGTGCACTCCAGCGCGGATATCCTCCAGGCTCAGAGCCTCGTGGCACTGGTCGCACCTGCCCACGCCGTGCAGCACCTCCTCCTTCTGTGGCTCAGCCTCCTGGGGCTGCGGCTCCTGTGTCTGCGGTACAGCCGCCCCTCGCTCCTCCCCGGCATCCCCACTGGCGCAGCCGGCGAGCATCAGCAGAAAGGCTGCACCCACCACCGGCAACCTCTGGAAGAGCATCGGAAGAGGGTTTGGAGAGAGGGTTTATAAGGATTTGCCCAAATTCCACCAGCCTTTTAAAGCGTGCTTTGAGAGATAACGAAGGATACCAGAGCCGGTTTTTGAGTTTATGAAGAGATGGGCAAAAGTAAAGAATAAAAATACGTGGATAATTAAAGAAGGTATGAAGAAATTGATAGGGAGAGCAATACGAATTTAATGGGTGGTTAAAGTGAACCTCTTCGGCTTCGAGGTTGAGGTTCTTTTTCTCGTTAAGGATGGCAAAGCTTTAGCCTACGCTTGGCACTATTCAAAGGAAAAAGCCAGAAAGCACATGCACAGGATATGCGAATATCACAATTTGAAGGGGAGTATTTCGGAATCAAAAGAGCTGGAGAACTGGCTTAGCGAAAAGCTGAGGAGCGTTGTAATTAGGGGTGAAAAATTCACATTGCCGGAGTTTGAATACAGGAACAGGAGGGTTTATGAAAGAATTACGGAAATTCCAAAAGGAAAAGTTGCTACATATTCTGAGATTGCAAAAATGAGCGGAGTTAAGTATGTGGAGATGCTTGTGGCTTTGATGAGGAATCCCTTTCAGATTTTAATTCCCTGCCATAGGCTCGTAACCAAGAAGGGCACTCTCATGGGATTTTATCCTCTCGGCAAAGAGGTTAAAGAAGCTCTGCTTAAAATAGAGGGAGAGTCAAAAAAACCGGATCACAATTAGATGGTCAGGAGAAAAATAAAAATCCCGGAGATTGCACGGCTAAGCAGTAAAGGTCAGGTGGTAATACCCAAGGTTATAAGGGAGACTCTGAAACTTGAACCCGGCATGCCTCTGGCTGTGGATGTGAGCAGGGGGATGATAATAATGAAGCCCATAAGGAGCCCCATCGGAGAAGAGGACCTCAGAGTGCTTGAGGAGGTAAGCAAAGCCTGGGACGAAATCGAGAATGGCGAGTATCGGCGTGCCAAGGTTGAGAACTTTCTCAGGGAGATACAGGAGTGGTGATAATAGTTATAGCTGAATTAGACGCCGCTCGCCAGGTCGAGGAGCACCGCTCTTGGGTCCTTGGCCTTTACAACGCCGCTCGCAAGGAGCACGCCCTCTGCACCGAGCTCGATGGCGGCGCGGACATCCTCGCCGGTGCTTATTCCGGCGCCGCAGAGCACTGTAATATTCTTATCTATCTCCTTCACAGCCTCAACGCTCTGCTGCACCACCTCGGGCTCCGCCTTAGATACGGGGATGCCCGTGCCAATAAGGGCGGGAGGCTCAACCGCTATGCAGCTGGGCGAGAGCTCGGCACACGCTTTGCTCGTGGCTATGTTGTTGGTGCACACCACCGTGTACAGCTCCAGCTCCTTCGCCCGTGCCACTATCGCATCTATGTCCGCGAGGCGGAGGCGGTGCTCGCTGTGGTTCACCAGCGTGCCAACTGCGCCGGCTTCCTTTATAGCTTCAAGCACCACATAGCCGGTGTGCGAACCCGGGGAGAAAGCCTCCACGTGCTGCGCCAGCACGGGTATGCTCACCTCCCTCGCAACAAGCGCGAGGTCCACCTGCTGCGGACAGTAGGCGATGCTCACCCCGGTTTCCTCGGCAACGCTCTCGCACAGCCTCGCAAGCTCAACATCGCGCGCCCCCATGCTTTCGCTGTAAGCCTTGACGTTCAGCATTATCACCGGCGTCCTTATCTTCATGTGCTGCACCACCTACTCCACCCTCTCAAAGCGCTCCTCCAGGCGTTTCAGAACATTGGGCAGGGTGGTGTACTCCATATCCTCCAGAGGCAGGCGGTGCGGCTCGAAGGGGCCGTGGCGGCGCATGTACTCGGCCACCTCCTGCGCCTTTTTGCGGGTGTAGTCGAAGGCGGGGTCGTCGAAAAGATCGACGGGCCCAACAAGCCTGCCGTTGCTTAGCTGGAAGCCTGCCGCAACCACGCGCGGCGGGCCGTCGAAGCGGGTGCACCTCGCATCCTTGAAGCTCACCGGCATCACCGGCCCATTGTGGGAGCCCCGCATCCAGCCGCTCACCAGATGCGGGAAGGCAAAGGCCTCGAGCACTTCGCCAAGCGCTGGCAGGCCTGACTGCGCCCTCACGAGAGCCACAGGATCGTCCTTGCCCACGTACTCGCCTGCGATCTGGTAGAGCTTCTCTGTGCTCACAACCGCCACCGCCTCCTCACTGCTTATGCTGTGCCCCTCCTTGGGATAAACGCGCTTTATCACGTAGCGCGACTTCGCGCCAATTAGCGCAAGAAGGTCGTACATCTCCTCCGGTGCGGAGAGCACAACACGGCGGTGCTCCATTATGTCCCACACCTCAAAGCGGAAGCCGGAGTGAAGCGCCGGGTCTATCACCAGGCCAGCGGTGTTGAAGGGGTCGGCGAAGATTCTGAATATGGGCAGGTTGAAGGCACCAGGCTCTGTTTTGTCCATCATAAACGCCACAAGCGGCTCTGACTTGCGCTCCTTAAGCTCCAGCTCCGCCACACCCGGCCCCATGCCGCGCACATTGCCCGAGAAGGCGTCGCTGAGCAAATCCTGCCCCGCGCCGTAGAGCTTCATCTCCTTAGCACGAGCCGTGGCCGCCTCGAAGGCGCTCCACGCCAGGCGGTGCACCTCCTCGCTGTCCACGCCGCGGCGGTGGCTCATCACCAGCTCCAGGTCGTCGCCGGCGCTGAGCACACGGAAGTCCACTATAATCCCTGTCTCCTTCCCCTCGCTCAGCACCTTCTCGGCCTCGCTTTTAAGCTCCGGGTGCACAGCCACGTGCCCGGGATAGCCACCCACGTCTGCCTTAATCAAACTCACAGTAACCTTCATCTCTCTCACCTCTTACCTCCGAAGTATATCTTCTGCCCTGCGGCGTTGCGCCAGTAGTGCCCGAACTCGGGCGACTTCCAGAGCTCCTTGTCCCTGAAGGTTGGACCCTCCTTGCACACGCGCAGGCCTATGCCGTCAAGCACACACTGCCCGCATATCCCTATTCCGCACTTGAAGTAGCGGTGCAGCGACGCCTGCGTGGGTATGCGCTTCTCCCTGGTTATCGCGAGCACCTTTGCCATCATTATCTCGGGTCCGCAGGTGAAGCACTGGTCGAAGCTCTCCTCCTCCAGCAGCTCGCGCAGCACGTCGGTGGTGAAGCCCTTCTTGCCCGCGCTGCCGTCGTCGGTGGAGATGAGCACCCTTCCGCCCGCCTTTGCGATGCGGTCCACGAAGAGGAGCTCGCTCTTGGTTATCGCCCCGATTATCGCTGTAACCTCCTTTCCTTCGCTTAGAGCCTCCTCCGCAAGCGGTGCGAGCGGCGCCACGCCCACGCCGCCGCCCACAAGCAGGAGCCTGTCGCCGTAGACCTTGAAGCCCCTGCCCATAGGCCCGCGTATGCCCAGCAGATCGCCCGGGCTCAGCTCAAAGAGGCGGCGCGTAAAGTCGCCCAGGCGGAGCACGGTTATTCCCAGGTCTCCCCTGGTGTAGCTGGCACTCATGGGCTTCTCATCCACACCAGGGAGCCAGACCATCACAAACTGCCCGGGAATTGCGCTCACGTCCAGGTCGAGGATAAACGTCCTTATCCGCTTCGTCTCCTTGATTATCCTCTTAATCTCCACAACCTGCATCTCGTGCATTTCCACTACCTCAGGGCCAGGCCAACAATCTCATCCACGCTCGCGTGGCCGTTCTCCTCCAGGTACTCCTTTATCTCCTGGGACACCTTCTTGAAAACAGTTATGCCGCGGTAGAGCACCGCCGTACCTATCTGCACCGCCCTTGCGCCCGCGAGGAAGAACTCCACCGCGTCCCTGCCTGTGGCTATGCCCCCGCAGCCTATCACCGGCACGCTCACTTCTCTGGCAATCTCGTACACGCAGCGCAGGGCGATGGGCTTTATGCACGGCCCCGAAAGACCGCCGACCTCGTTTCCAAGCACAGGCTTTGCGGTGGTGAGGTCTATCTTCATGGCGCGCAGCGCACCAATCGCGGTTATCGCATCCGCGCCAGCGTCCTCGCAGGCTTTTGCAATAGCCACAATATCCCCCGCGCCGGCGGTGAGCTTCGCTATCACCGGCAGGCGCACCTTCTTTTTAACCTCCCTCACCACCTCGGAGGCGAGCTCCTCGCTGTAGCCGAAAAATGCCCCTGCCTTGCCCACATTGGGGTAGGAGATGTTCAGCTCTATTGCAGAGACGCCGTAGCTCTCCAGCTTCTCAGCAACGGTGGCGTACTCAGCGAAGTTGAAGCCATAAACGCTGCCTATAACCGGAACACCGCCCTCCCTGGCAACGCGAATCTCCTCGCCGAACTCCTCGTAGCCGGGGTTGGCCAAGCCAATGGCGCTTATCAGCCCGCCGCTTATCTCCACCACCGTCGGATTCCTGTGCCCCTCCCTCGGGGTCAGGCCGATGGACTTGGTAACTATTGCGCCTGCGCCGCCGCTTTTCGCAACGCGCTTCAAAGCCGCCCCGCTTGTGCCCAGGATGCCGCTCGCCAGCATGGTGGGGTTTCTCAGCCTTATCCCGCAGAGCTCAACCTCCAGCATGCTCCTTACTCCAGAGCCTTGCCTATGTAGCCTGCGAGCTCAACCATGCGGTTGCTGAAGCCCCACTCGTTGTCGTACCACGCAAGAACCTTGGCGAGGTTGCCCCTGCCCCCTATCACCTTTGTTAGCAGCCCGTCCACAATCGCCGAGTGGGGGTTGCCTATTATGTCGCTCGAGACGAGGGGAACCTCCGAGTACTGCAGAATTCCGCGAAGCTCGCCCTCCGCGGCACTCCTGAGCGCGGAGTTTATCTCCTCACGGGTCACCTCCTGCTCCAGCTCAACCACCAGGTCGGTTATGCTGCCATCAGCGACAGGAACGCGCAGCGACATGCCATCCAGCCTGCCCGCGAGCTCGGGCAGCACGAGCCCAATTGCCTTCGCAGCCCCCGTTGTGGAGGGCACTATGTTTATCGCCGCGGCTCTCGCCCTGCGAAGGTCCCTGCTCTGCGCGTCCAGAAGGCGCTGCGACGCCGTGTATGCGTGGCAGGTGGTCATCAGCCCGCGCTTCACGCCGAAGCTCTCGTGCAGCACCTTTACCAGGGGTGCGAGGCTGTTGGTGGTGCAGGAGGCGTTGGAGATAATGTGGTGCCTCCCGGGGTCGTAGCTCTCGTGGTTCACACCCATCACTATGGTTATGTCAGGCTCCTTCGCCGGCGCTGAGATTATCACCTTCTCTGCCCCTGCTTCCAGGTGCTTGCCCGCCCCCTCGCGGTCCCTGAAGAAGCCTGTGCACTCCAGCACAACCTCCACGCCCAGCTCCTCCCAGGGCAGCTTCGCTGGGTCGCGCTCCGCAAACACGCGAAGCTCGCGTCCATCCACGGTTATTCTATCATCCTCCGCCTTTACCTCTGCCTCAAAGGTGCCGTGCACAGAGTCGTACTTCAGCAGGTGAGCCAGCGTCGCAGCATCTGTGAGGTCGTTGACGGCGACGATCTCAATGCCTTCGCGGAAGCCGCCGTTGCGGTAGGCGGCGCGGAAGATGCACCTGCCTATCCTCCCGAAGCCGTTGATACCTACCCTGACCATGCTTCTCCTCCTCGCCGTGATGCTATTGCATTTCCGTGGTAGGATTTAAAGTTTTTCATAGGATTATTTGAGCATCAGCACCAGATCGCGCCTGCCAGGAGTTACCTCGCTGCCCAGACGCACATCAATCTCATCGCCCGCCTTCCATCCTGCGAGACGCACCAGCTCCCGGGGAAGCTGGATGTAATATTCACCCTTCATGGTCTTCTGCAGCTTAACCATGTTCTCATCTCACCTCCGATTATGATTTGTGTGCGTATGCGTAAAAAGCTTTATATCCTGCGGTGAGAATAGATAAATCAATGAAGATGCTATACGGGGAAAGGGCACAGGTCAGTCTGGAATTTATCCTCCTTGTCGGCGGCGTGCTTGTGGGAGCCCTCACCATATTCACCCTGAGGGACTCCATCAGAAACTTCTCACAGGTTATAACCGACTGGGTGGACGCTGAGAGAAACATTTCCATCGCCCAGGTGACCAGATAGCTACTTTTTATTGTTGAAATGCACCTCCCTGTGGTGCTCATCGTATGGCTCCACATGAACAAGCGCCGAAGTAATCTCAGGTATGTTCTCCACTATGCGCGTCTGAACCTTGTGGGCCACCCTGTGAGCCTCCTTCAGGGGCAGGTTTTCGTCCACACATACATGGAGGTCAACCTTGTTGTACGCACCCATGGCATGTACCCTCACCCTGTGCACATCTATTACGCCATCAACATCCTTGCTCAGAGCCTCAATCCTGCGCACCATCTCCGGAGACGGCACAGTTCCCATCAGATTCAGGATGTTCTTCCACCCTATTTCCACGGCGGTTTTGAAGATTAGCAGGGTTATCCCAAGAGCAATCAGCGGATCCAGGATGTACAGCCCCTGCGTGTTTGCCAGAATCCCTATGAGGATTGCCACGGAGGTGTAAACATCACCCCTGTAGTTTGCGGCATTTGCTGCCAGTGCGGGGCTTTTTATTCTCTCGGCAACTCTGCGCGTGTACCAGGCAAGGTACGCCTTTCCGGCCAGGTTTAAGAACACCGCCAGGATTGCAGAGACTTCCACGGGGCGTGCACCCTGAATTATCCGCGCCGCTGCCTGGCTGGCCAGTTCATACGCCAGGAGTACCAGAATAATTGAGCCTATAAGTCCGGCTATTGCCTCTGCATCGTAGTGGCCGTAGGGGTGGGTATCATCCGCCGGCTTCTGGCTAATCCTCATGCCAAGCCAGGTTATCAGAGATGAGAGGGTGTCGGAAAAGGAGTCCAGCGCATCGGCCACAAGGGCGGCGCTTCCTGTGAGCACGCCCGCCACCAGCTTCATCGCCGCAAGGGTGCTGTTTCCAAGTATCCCAACGAGGGCTGCTCTTTCGCCCGTCCGGAATCTCCCGGCATCCATGGTATCTACCTTTTATACTCCATCATCCCATATATATTAAAAGGATGTTCAGACCTGCGCGCATGCTGAAACTCTTCTGCATCGTTCATGAGTCTGCTCTGCAGAACCTGCTGGAACAGCTCCAGAGGCTTGGCTGCGTACAGTTCTTTGACGTAAAAAAGTGCTTTGATTTTCTCAAACCTCTGGACACGGACATGGAGCGGATAATTGCCCTTGAAGAGAGGCTGGAAAATCTGCTCAAAGACCTGTCACCGGGCAGGGTGGAGAGAGCTGTAAATCGTCTGCTCGGTCCAAGAGCAGTGCCGGTTGAGCTGGTCGAGGCTCTGAGTGCCGGTGCCGTGGAGCAGGCGCTGGACAGGATTGAAGAGGAGTACCGGGAATACTGGCACAGGCTTTCTGAGCTGGAGTCGCGGCTGGAGAGTGTGGAGACTCCCGGGGAGAGGGAAACTATTCTCAGTGCTCTTGAACATCTGAGAAGGGAGCTTCTCCTCTGGAAGAGGAGACGCCGTGTGCATCTGCTTGCACTGAAGGATATGCTTGAAAACCTCAGGCTAAGGGCAGAGGCCTGCCGAATGTTCGGGCGCACCAGGAGCAGTATTGTAATCGCAGGCTGGGTGCCCCAGAAACAGGCCAGCACGGTGTGCCATGCTCTTCAGGAGGCCTCCAGGGGACTTGCCCTCACGCAGCTGGAGCCGCCTTCGGAGAGCGACTCCCCTCCGATTCTTCTGGACAATCCCCGTATAATCAGACCCTACGAGGTGCTTACCACCTCCTACGGTGTTCCGGAGTATAACGGCATAGACCCTACGCCACTGCTGGCGGTGAGCTTTACAGCATTGTTCGGGATGATGTTTGCGGATGTGGGCTACGGCCTTGTGCTCAGCGCACTCAGTCTGAGTCTATATCTGCTTACCACCCGCAGGGAGCGCACAGTAAAGGACATCAACCTGATCCTCTTTTATGCAGGCACCGCCTCCATGTTTTTCGGTCTGCTTGCAGGTGAGTTCTTCGGAGGCATCTTAAAAATTGAGGGTCTGCGCCCCGAATTTATGGACAATCTCTATCATCTACTCAAAATTTCACTACTTCTGGGAGTTGTTCATATTTCTGTCAGTCTGGTCTCACGAATAGCCTCCGGCAGGGATGTGGGATATTCTCTCTCCCTGCTGCTTGTGCTGTGGGGCGGGGTAGCCTGCTTTGTGCAGCCGCAGCAGATTTTTGGGCTGATGCTCACTGCCACGGGTCTGCTCGGCCTGGTGCTTGCAACGGGTGCTGTGGCGCTGGAGGAGCTCATCGCCCTGGCGGCCAACGTGATGTCCTACGCCAGGGTCGCTGCACTGGCATCGGTGCACGTGACGCTGTCGAGGCTGCTCACCGGCGCTGTCGAAAGCGTGCCACAGGGGGTGGCCGGTGCTCTTGTGTCCCTTCTGCTCTTCTGCGCAGGAGCTGCATTCATTCTGGTCTCGGGCACCTTCCTGGTTTTTGTCCAGTCGCTAAGGCTCCACTGGCTGGAATTCTTCCGCAGATTCTACTCCGGCATGGGGGAAATGTTTAAGCCCTTCACCTACAAAGCTGAGTACATCTACGTGGTGTGAGGCATCCCAATGATATCCAGAATACTCCTTGCCACTGACGGCTCTGCCTTTTCTGAACTTGCCGGAGAGTATGCCATTTTTCTTGCAAAGAAGCTGAAAGCCGAGCTGACGGCTCTCCATGTTTTGAAGCTGGAGCCTCCCAAAAGGCTGTCGCCAGAGGAAATTGAGGAGGAGAGGGCAAGAACTGCAAGGCATGTGTTCCGACATATTGAGAAGCTGGCAGAGGAGGCGGGGGTCAAAATTGAAACTGAGGTCATGATTTCCAGGAATGTGGCAGCCGCAATTCTGGAGGAAGCGAAGTTCGGCGGGTATGAGCTTCTGGTGGTTGGAAGCCTGGGAAGAACTGGTTTGAAAAGGCTGCTGATGGGCAGTGTTTCAGAGCACGTGGTGAGGCACGCTCCCTGTCCTGTGCTTGTTGTGAGGTGAATAAACTGAGATAAACACAATCTGTCCTCTGCTCCTGAAAATGGCAGCTTATTTTTCACAGCCTTCCTGCGGGGTAAACGATTTACCCGGATATTTTAATAGTATCCTCCGGGAAAGGGTATTCAAGCGGCAGTCAGGAGGTCATGCAGAATGAGGTGGAAGGTTTTGTGTGCGGTGCTTGCTCTTCTCATGGTACCCGGTGCGATGGCCCAGGAGAATCTGACAGAGGTGCCGGTGGGGAGGGATGCTGGAATCACACCGGACTCGCTGCTATACTTCTTCGACAGGCTGATGGAAAAGCTGGAGCTCGCTCTGGCACTGGATCAGGAGAAAAAGATAAAGGTCAGGCTGAAGCATGCTGAAGAGCGCCTGGCGGAAATCAGGGAGATGCAGGAGAAGAGGAAGCCGGAGTTCATAGTGGAGCTCAGCAACGAGTATCTGCGGGAGATTGAGGAGGTGGAGAGGGAGATAGAGCAGGCTGAGAGGAAAGGGGGAAACGTTACTGAGGTAAAGGTTGAGTTTGTGAATACCACGGCAAGGCATGTGGAGACGCTGAAGCGGGTTTACCAGCTTGTGCCGCCGGAGGCGAGGCCTGCGGTGGAGCAGGCGCTCAACGTCTCGATGCAGGGACTGAGGGAGATAGAGATTGAGATGGAGGAGGGAGAGGTGGAGGTGGAGATAAGCGGCGAGGGCTTTGAGATGGAGATAAGGTCGAGAATACCGGAGGAGGAGCGTGCCAAGGCGGGCAAGCAGGATGGCGAGGGTGAGAGCAGGATTGAAGCCGAAGTGGAGGGTAATGCAACGAAGGTGGAGGTGGAGCTCCCGGGTGTTGAGTATGAGCTGAGGTTGAACGCCACCACGCGGGGAGACATTGTTGCGGAGGTGGCAAATCGCACAGGACTGGCCCCCGAGGATGTGGAGCGGCTGCTGCAGATGGTGGAGGAGGAGCTCCCGGAGCCGGTGGAGAGAGAGACGGAGGTGGAAGAGGAGAGAGAGGAGAGGGTTGAGATTGAAATAGAGGAAGAAGAAATTGAGACGGAGGTGGAGATTGAGACAGGAGGTGCCCGGGAAGGTGGCACCCCACCAGGAGGCGAGCGGGGATGGAGCGGCAGATAATCCCCGCTTTACCCTTTCCCTCCGAACTCCTTTTTTAATATGAGCCTGTTGGTCTTGCGGTAGGGCTCCTTGCGAATAATACCCTTCTCCTCCAAGTTGCGCACCAGCTTGCTGACCTTTGCCTTTGAAAAACCTGTGCGCCTCACCACTTCTTCCTGGAGTATCTCACCCTTCTCCTCCAGCAGGTCGAATATCTTCTGCTCATCCTCCCGCAGCACCAGCTTGAGAACCCGGCTGTGCTCACCTCCGCGGTCTCTCCTCCTGAAACGGAGGTAGGCGTAGGTGAAAGCCGCTCCCGCAGCTACTCCTGCGAGTGCAATGGCATAGCCAGCCTTACTCTCCTGCGCAGAAGTGTACATAACAAATATCCTGAAGCTTTCTCCTGGAGAGAGCTCCCACTTCCTCCACCTTATTATTATGTGCTCACCGTCGGTCAGAATCTTTTCAGGCGTTGGATAAACCGCCGCTCTTGTACCCCCTGCAGAGCGCTGCTCTGATACCAGCACACTGCCCTTTGGCAGCTCAACGACGAAGGTGAAGTTCACCACTCTCACCTCGGGCACATAGCTCATGGTAAGTATGCTGTCACCCCGGTAGTTTGAAGTCACATCGCTGAGGGTGAATAAAAATCTGAGGCGCTGACTATCGCCCGGAAGGAGTCTGCTGCGGAGGGGTACCACGATTGTGTTTCCTTCGGTGTAGAAGTCCAGCTCCCCCCGGGTATCGAATACCTGTACCCTCTCGGGCAGTGTTGCCATTGCATACTCCACAGCGGAAATATTGCTCCCGAGGTTTACCACCGTAAAGGAGATTTCCTCCACCGCGTTGCCCCTGGTATCTGGAGACAGGTAGATAACATAGTCCCTGAAGTAGTACTCCTGCCCCGCGGCGACGGGGAGGAGCAGCAGCAGTACCAGCAGGGCGCGCATCGAATAAGAGGTTGTTTTTGTGCGCAGATAAAGCTTACCCGGGGGAGGTATTAAATAGGAGGAATACCCACCCAGAATCATGGAGATAGGCGTAGTGGGCAAGCCAAACGTGGGAAAGAGCACCTTCTTCAGCGCAGCCACGCTGAGCAGCGTGGAGATAGCCAGCTACCCCTTCACCACCGTCGAGGCCAACCGGGGCGTGGCCTTTGTGCGCGTGCCCGAGCCTGCGGCTGAGCTTGGGGTTGAGCCGAATCCGCGCAACTCCTTCAGCATTGCAGGCTACCGCTTTGTGCCGGTGGAGATGATAGACGTCGCCGGGCTCGTGCCAAAGGCGCATGAAGGGCGCGGCCTGGGGAACAGGTTCCTGGACGACCTGCGCCAGGCCGGGGCGCTGATTCACATCGTCGACGCCAGCGGGGCTACGGACGAGGAGGGAAACCCCCTCAAGCCGGGGGAGCACGACCCCTGCAGGGATGTGCGCTTCTTAGAGGAGGAGATAGAGCTCTGGTTCTTCGGGATATTTAAGCGGAACTGGGAGAAGCTCTCCCGGAGGGTGCAGCTCGCGGGCGAGAGCTTTGAGCGCCTCTTCCAGGAGCTCTTTGCGGGGCTCGGCGTGCGCGAGGCGCACGTAAAGGCGGCGCTCAGGGAGACGGGGCTCAGCTCAGCCAGGCCTGCGCAGTGGAGCGAAGAGGAGCTGTTCTCCTTTGCAAGGGCGCTCCGCCGCCTCGCAAAGCCGATAGTCGTAGCAGCGAACAAGGCCGACGTTGGGGTAGCTGAGGAGAACATAAAAAGGCTGAAGCGTGAGTTTCCCCACGCCAGGGTCATTCCCACCAGCGCGATGGCGGAGCTCATGCTCAGGAACCTCGCAGAAGAGGGGCTCATAAGCTACGTGCCTGGAGAGGGCAGCTTTGAGGTCCTCAGGCCGGAGAGCCTCTCCCAGAAGCAGAAGAAGGCGCTTGAGATAATAAAAAAGCAGGTGCTTGAGCGCTACGGAGCCACGGGGGTGCAGCAGGCAATCAACACCGCGGTGCTCGAGGTGCTGGGCAAAATAGTGGTTTTCCCCGTGGAGGATGAGCACAAGTTCTGCGACGGCGAGGGCAACGTGCTTCCGGACGCCTTTCTGCTGGACGCGGGAGCAACCCCGCGCGACCTGGCGTACAAGATCCACACCGACATAGGCGAGAACTTCATCGCCGCCATAGACGCGCGCACAAAGCGGAGAATCGCCAGCGACGCGCCGCTCAGGCACCTTGACGTAATTAAGATAGTCACAAAAAAGTAGGGTGCTCACCATGCGCGTCGAGAGCTATGAGGTGGAGGTGGAGCTTGAGGCTGAGCAGGGCTTCGCAGACATAACCGGAAAGGTGCAGGAGCTGATAGCGAAAAGCGGCATGAGGCAGGGCATCGCCGTGGTCTTCAACGTGGGCTCCACCGGCGCGGTCACCACCATGGAGTTTGAGCCCGGGCTTAAGAAGGACATCCCCCGCGCTCTTGAGCGCGTGGCGCCGCGAAGCGAGAGCTACCAGCACCACCTCACCTGGGGCGACGACAACGGTGCGGCGCACGTCAGAGCCGCGCTTCTCGGCCCCAGCCTTGCGGTGCCCTTCTCCAGCGGAAAGCTCGTGCTGGGCACCTGGCAGCAGATAGTGGTGATAAACTTCGACACCCGCAGAAGGCATCGCCGGGTGGTGGTGCAGCTGCTGGGAGAGTAGCTACTGGCTGAGGTACCTCTTCACCTTCTCCAGGAGCTCGCCCAGCTCCAGCTTCGGCGTCACCGGGTCCAGGATTATGCTGTCCTCGCTCTCCAGCTCAAGCCTCTCCATGCTCTCCGGAGAGAGCAGCGCATAACCGCGGCGGGCATCCCTGTAGCCGTAGTGGGTGCTTCTGCCCACCTCCACCACATAGTGGCGCTGCCTCAGAAAGTAGGGTCTCAGCTCACCGAAGGGGTACACAATAACCTCGTCCATGGCGGAGAGCTCACTCCCGCGGAGGTGCTCCCGGGCAAAGCCTATCTCGTCATCCCCCACATCACCCTGGCGCACACGTACAAGGTACTTGTTTCCCAGCACTCTCTCAAGCATCCTATTCGTGTGCACAAGATTAACGTCACCTAAATACACTTTAAATGGTTATCTCTATGTCAAGCTTCTCAGCCAGCTCCTTGTAGCGGTTGCGTATGGTTACCTCTGTGACGCCCGCCACCTCTGCAACCTCGCGCTGCGTCCTGCGCTCGCCCAGCAGAACACTCGCTATGTAGAGCGCCGCCGCGCTCACGCCGGTTGGGCCCCGTCCGGAGGTGAGCTCCCTGTCCATGGCCTTCTTCAGAATCTCCCTCGCCTTGCTCCTAACCTCGCCGCTCAGCCCCAGGGCGGTGCCGAAGCGCTCGATGTAATCCACCGGCGTGGTGGGGCGCAGGCTCAGCCCAAGTTCGCGAGCCACGAAGCGGTAGGTCCTGCCAATCTCCTTGCGGTTCAGCTTGGCAGCGTCGGCGATCTCATCCAGGGTTCGAGGTACGCCGCACTGCCGGCAGGCGGCGTAGATGGCCGCAGCTGTGACGCCCTCTATGCTGCGCCCCCGTATAAGGCCCTTCTCCACAGCCCTGCGGTAGAGCACCGCCGCCGCCTCGCGCACATTCTTCGGCAGGCCAAGGCGCGAGGATATGCGCTCCAGCTCTGTAAGCGCAATCGCCAGGTTGCGCTCCATGGCATTGCCCACGCGGATGCGCTGCTGCCACTTGCGCAGGCGGTAAAGCTGGGCGCGCTTGCTCGCTGAAAGCTCCTTTCCGTAGCTGTCCTTGTTGCGCCAGTCAATAATTGTGCTCAGCCCTTTGTCATGGATGGTGTAGGTGAGCGGCGCTCCAGTGCGGGTGCGCCTCACCGCCTGCTCGTGGTCGAAGGCACGCCACTCGGGACCCTCGTCCAGCAGGTCCTGGTCTATCACCAGGCCACAGCCGTTGCACACAATCTCAGCGCGCTCATAATCGCGCATTAAGCTCGTGCTCCCGCACTCGGGGCACTCATCCACGTACTCTACCCTTCTTTCCAAGGAACCTCCTCCTCTCCTCTTTCTTTGATAGCACAAATAACCCCCCGCTCTTCGCAGCACGAAGCGCTTTCTCAAAAGCCCCCTCCTCCGGCTTTACCACAAAGTAGGGCTTTGAGACGGGACCGATTATATCAACTACCTTACCAACTTTTGCACCATTTTTTGTAAAAACATCAGTATAAAGAGAAGGGAAATCCTTTCCACGAAAAAGAAGCGTTCCACTCTTGCTTGCATGGCTGAACGTCCCCAGCATCCTCAAAGAGCACTCCTCCGGGCATAAAATTTAAAACTACAGGCGACCTAATAATCTCTTGGGGTTAACACTGGTAATAATTTCTGAATACTTTTTGCTTATCCCGGCACCGCGCACGATTTCCATTAGCTCTTCCGGGGTGATAATATCCTCCGGCGAGTGGGCGTCGGTGCACACAATAAGCTCGGCCTTTGCCTCCTGTGCCACCCTTGCAACATGGCCGTTGGTCAGGCAGTGCCCCCTTCGAGACGTCAGCTCCAGAAAAACGCCCTGCTCTCTCGCAAGCTCCGCCTCCTCCAGGGTTATAAACCCGGGATGTGCGAGGATGTCCACATGCTCGCAGGTTACAGCTGCGAGGTTTGTGCCCCTCGCCACAGGCTCAGCGATGCTCTCGCCGTGCACCACCACCACGCGTGCGCCCAGCTTCTTCGCCCTGGCCGCGAGCGTAGGAATCTTCTCCGGCGGAAGGTGGGTGAGCTCTATTCCGGGCACCACCTCTATTCCGTGCCCCTCAAGCTCCTTCTCAATGCCCCGCAGGCAGCGCAGTATAAACTCCAGGTTTGAGCTGTCGGCGTGGTCGGTTATGGCCACTGCCTTAAAACCCTTCCCGGCGTAGCGGCGTGCTATCTCCGCCGGTATAAGCTCTCCGTCGCTGAAGGTGGAGTGCATATGGAGGTCGTAGGTCATGCAGATTAGTCTGCTGTTTTAGTATAACTTATTTTCTGTTAAAAGATGAATCTGCCGGATAGATGCTAAAATAAAAATTACAAAAAATTAAAGAGTGGGCGCTATGCAGGCGCCTGTAAGCACAAGCTTCTCAGAACCTGTAACCCCTGCTCCTTCTTTCCGCCTTTTTCTTATCACGACATGGTTTGCATCGCTTGGGATCAGCGAACCCCTTCTCCGCGAAGAACTCCTGCTCACCCACGGTGAAGATAAACTCCTCACCGCAATCGACGCAAACTAAGGTCTTGTCTTCCATTTTTACATCTCTCCTTTACTTTTTCCTGTACCCTTTGTTCGGAGGCGGCACGCTCGCGCCCCTGAAGATTCTGCCGCAGTCGCAGCTGACCACCTGATAGAATGTGGCCTTGCCGTGTTTGTAAACCCGGGTTGTGCCAACCACCGAGGTGTGTGAACAAAGAGTACCGCAAGATGGACATCTTATCTCAGACAACTGCACATCTCCTTTAAAAAGAAGTCTCCCCCCACGGGAAGGAAACCTCTTTTTCTCCAGAAGGTAAAAATTCACATGGAAAATAGTTGCTGGAAAAAATGTCACCTCTCGAGGGCCCTGACTATCGCAGTTATTGTTTCATTTACGGGCGTGGCAATGCCCAGCTCCCTTCCCAGCTTTACAATGGCGCCGTTCATGTAGTCTATCTCCGTCCTCTTACCTCGCTCGATATCCTGGAGCATTGAACTTATGTGCCTGGCTGTCGGAGGGAGCAGGTTCTCAAGCAGATGGCGGAAGTACTCTTCCCAGGTGTATCCAATGCGAATACCCTTCGCTCCGGCAACTGCGAAGGCTTCTTTAAGCATCTCACGCATTAACCTGCGGGTCTCCTCCAGTTCTCCAAGTTTGCCGTAGGGCACCCGAAGAATGGCGGACAGGGGATTCAGGGCGATGTTGTAGAAGGCTTTAAGCCACTTGTCCCTGATTATGTCTTCGCTGGGCTTTGTTGGAATTCCAGCGCCGGTGAAGTGTGCAGCAATTTCACGAGCCCTCTGGCTGAGCCCGCCACTGAGCTCTCCCACAAGGCACTCGCTGGCATAAACGGTGACTTCAACACTTCCCGGCTCTAATAGACGGGCACCGAATATTGCCATCCCTCCAAGAGTACGCTCTTCGCCAACAACGCTGGCGATAGTTTCTTCGTTACCTATCCCGTTCTGCATCGACAACACGCCGTCGCCGGCAAATGGGGCAACTTCTCTTACCGCCGTGGCGGTGTCGTAGGATTTTGTGGTGATCATAACCAAATCAAAGCGCTTCTCAGGAAGCTGCTCCACCGAGGTTAGCGCGCGCAGGCGGGTGAAGGTATGCTCCCCCCATATGCCGGAGATGCGCAGTCCTCGCCTAGCAATCGCCCGCATGTGGGGCTCCCTGCCAATAAGTGTTACTTCGTGCTCCCGTGAGAGGAAGCCGCCGAAGACCGAGCCCAGGGCACCTGCGCCGAAAATCAGGATTTTCACCGCTCAACACCTGCTTCAATTATTGTACAGCGGATACTAAAATTTATCCGCTTCCGGGGGCAGGTCAGCCTCTCCGCAGCATGCCGCCCGCGGCTGAAAATTTGCGGCTCTTCTACAGCTTCCACCTCTTGAAGACCTTCAGCTTAAAGCAGGACAGGCGAGGCTTTTGTATGCCCTTGTACTGCACCAGGACCTTGAAGACCTCACCCATGCTTCCGGGCATTATCAGCCTTTTAAGCGGCAGCAGAGTGCGCAGGTACGCTTCTTCACCCTTCTCCTTCTTTATCCGGAGCATCTCCTGCTCCAGACCAAGGCTGAGCAGAAAGCCTGCCAGGTCGGTGAATCCAGCAACCCTGATTTTGAAGCTTTCGCCAAAATGCGCCAGCGCCGAAAAGTTCACATGCGATGTGATATCCTGCTCTCCAACGTTGACGTAGGGGTCATCATGAGCACGGTGCCGGTGGTAGCACATGAGTGTGCCGGCGCTTCTATAGTACGCGTAGAGTTCGTCGCTCGGGTAGCCATAGTCTATGGTAAGAAGAAATCCCCGTTCAAGCACCCGTGAAACTTCACCCAGCCAGCGAACAGCGTCGAGATTAACCTCTGTGCGGAAGCCCTCGGGTAGCTCAACACCAAGTTTACGGAAGTAGTTTCTAAGCTCCCTGCCGGCGGGAAACAGCACTTCCCTGAATCTGCCTTCCTCAAGGGTAACGTACACCTCCTGCAGCTTACCGTCGCGCACCTCAACAAGATGCACAGGGAAAGCGTCCACCAGCTCGTTGGAGAAGATGCACCCCTCAATCCTGCCAAGCTCCCGCAGCGAACTGACCACCTCCACCCCGAGCTCCGCCAGCCTGCGGCGCATCGCAGGGGAGCGCTCCACAGCAAAGTAGCGCACTCCGCCGCGGAGGGAGGAGAGCACATCTTTTGCGAGCAAGCCGGTGCCGGCTCCGGCTTCCACCAGGGTGAAGTCGCGGGTATTGAGAAGGTAGCGCATCTCCTCAAACTGCTTTGCAAGCATAGCCCCGAAGAAGGGCGAAAGGTTGCTGGCAGTGTAGTAGTCTCCGCTCCTGCCTATCCTCTCCCGCGCAGAGCAGTAGTAGCCGTATTGCTCATGGTAAAGCGCAATCTCCATGAAGTCCCTGAAGGGTATTGCTCCCCGCTTTCTGATTTCCTCAGCTATTACATCACGCGCACTCATAGCAGCCTCGCCCTATCGACAGTGCAGATAACTCCTTCCATCCTCTTTAAAGTATTGCCAGCCTCCACCTCTGTCAAAGCTCGCGGAATAGCCCATTGCCCTCCGCAGTATACCCGCAAAGCACAGCAGGCTCTGGATGGCGCTCCGCTCCAGGAGGCCACATCCAGAATGCGCTTCCTCCATGGGTTTCTTGTCCGGGAAACTCGAAATTTAGTGTGGCGGAGAGGTTTGCAGTGGTAGGGTACAGATATGAGCGCTAAAGGCCCTTCAGTAACGTTGACGAAAAATTTTTATACTACCAGCAATTATAGGAGATGCTCGAGAAGGTGAGGGGGAATTACCCCGGAGGTGATGCAAACGGTCTTTGAAGAAGATATCAAAGAGTTGAGGGAGTTTGTTGAGAGAGCAAAGAGGAGAGAACTGAAAGCTACAGATGTTATACGATTGTCAATGTTCACTTCAATCTTGATAGGTGGATTAACAATTATATATAAGTTTGAATTTTATCTAGGAGCTATAGTTTTTTTCATATATTTTATTCTCTCATCAATTTTATTAGCAATATTTTTTATGAAAAGAGATTTGGAAGAATATTCAAGAGTTACAGCCATCTTGGCTGGGATTTGTTTATGGATTATAACGGGGCATATATATGAGTGGTATAGTGGCTGGGAACTTGATCCTACTCGTGTTCCTTGGCTTCAAAAATGGGAATCTCCAGGATTTTACATCGGGGCATTTATAGGGCTAATAACTGGAATCACCGTATATAAATCCATCAAAAAATTCTATGGAGGTGGGAAGAAGTGAGGTTTTCATTAATTTTAACAATCGCGATTTTGTGTGCAGCAATTTATACACCTCAGGTTTATGCACAGGCTAATTCCACAGCAGCAAATTCAACGGAAGATGCTTCCATAATTGACAAGCTCACCTACGGGAAAAGCGGCTGGAAGCACTTAGCTATCTGGTCTGAGGCTCTTCTCACAGGCTATGGAGCTAAAATAGTGGGTAAAATTGTCAGATATTTTAAACCTGACGTTGATCCAAGTTTGTTTGAAGGAGCTGCTGAAGCTGGAAGTAGAGGGTATGATTTTTTAAAAACTAAACAAGACAACACCCTCGCGGCTTGGGGTGTTTTCATCTCCACAAATGCCCTAACGCTTGGAAAAGGCGCTGCCAAACGCATACCCATAGCGATTGCCCTCTCGGGTGGCTATGAGTACTACAAGAACTACAAGAGCTATCCGGATGACCCTGAGGGTTATCCGAGGGTTGAGCGTTGCTATGTGGACAGGAATCAGACGGTGTGCACAGGTGACCCGGGGATAACCGGGCCTGGAGGAGATCATCCCGATGAGACCACCGATTCCGGAGCACGTGCGATATTCTATCCCTGGCGTGATGACCCTGAGTACAGGTTCTGGCTCACAGAATACAACGCTGTAATGGACTCCTTCCTCATAACCCTGCTGGGCGCGCTAAAGAACGACTCCAGTTGCGACAGGCAGATAGACGCGTTCTATCAGAAAGTGCGGGAGTTCAACCCAGACTACGAGCAGCACTTGGAGCTTCTCCAGCTCAAGGCAAACGAGTCCTACAAAGCAGCACTGGCGGTTCAGCAGAAGGTGGTTGAATTCGCGGGCACGGCTGAGTTCCCTGATTTCAGGTCCAGGCAGGATGTGGAGCTCTTCATGGCCAGCCTTACTTCTGCTCAGCGGAATGAGTTGAACTCCCTCCTGAGCACCTACTTCAGCAAGCTGGACGAGTTCAACGCCGTTGCTGAGGTGGTTCTCGACGACCACGTAAGAGCTACGGATGCGGCAATCCTGACCAGAGGTTTCTACGGCAACGCCGACAGACTTGTGGACTACTTAGAGTTCTCAAACTTCCCCGCGGTTTCGGATAAACCCTTTAACTCAAAGGTGCTCATCATCCCAACCGGCGGTCTCTACGGCCTGGACAGCGATGAAATCTTCAAAGCCAAGCTTGAGAAGTTCGTTGCTGAAGGCGGCATCCTCATAGTCTTCGCCCAGCAGCACGGCTACGAGTTCCAGGCTCTTCCTGGCGGGAAGGTGAGTGGCTACGGCTGGCTTGAAGATCAGAGCTGCTTCTCTAAGGCTGTGTACATAGACACCTACCATCCTGTGCTTGCCGGGCAGGATTCTGTGCTCATGGACATAAACATAGACGGCTACTTCACCTCCTGGCCCGAGAATGCCACGGTACTCTTCAGCCGCACCGCCAACGGAATGCCCGCCGGCATAATGTACCGCTACGGCAAGGGCTGGGTTGTTGCAACCACCGCCTACACAGACTGGGCTTTCGCTCACGGACAGCGCACCGGCGACGGCTTGGCATTTGTGAGGGATTTGCTCGCCTGGGCGGTGGCAGAGAGCGAGGGAATGGAGATACCCGAGTATGGGCATGGCGACACCGCAAACATCAGCGTTACCATAACAAATCGTGCAAACTCCACAGCAACCAAGGTAGTCTTCAGCATCATAGACCCAAATAAGAACATTGTGAGCAACTTCTCCGTCTCCGTTGCCATTGCTCCTGGAGAAACAAAAACAGTTTATGCGAGTTATTTGATCCGGTCTGAGTCTGGCATCTGGAGTGTGGATTATGCACTGATAAATGCTACTAACGAAACCATACAGGTAGGGTATGACGTTGCGAGGTTTG
>WANX01000077.1 GCA_015521565.1 Candidatus Hydrothermarchaeota archaeon | reverse complement strand
ATGCCGAAGACCTCCCGCCACTTCTTGAGCGTTGCCGCGGGCTTCGGGGAGAGCACAACCTCCCCGGCGATTCTCATAGAAAGCTCCTCACGTACATCCATCCACTTCCTTCATTACCCCTCCGCCTATATAACAATTTCGGCAAAAGCTTTGCAGAAATACGGCGATTGCCTTACCTTTACGTTGTTAACTTTCGGGATTCTTCCGCTTTTCGGGGCTGTAGGGTAGCCTGGTCATCCTCGCGGCTTCGGGAGCCGTGGACCCCAGTTCAAATCTGGGCAGCCCCATCCTACTTGTAGTACCCCCACTCCCTCTTCGGGCCGAAGCTTCTTATGCCGTGCTTTAGGAGCTGTACTCTGAGGCGCAGCGCGTAGTCGGAGCTTATCTCGCCGCGCTTTTCCAGGTAGCGTATGATCTCCATGCCCTCCTCCTCGGTGCTGCACCTGTTGAGGAAGTCGATTACTCCCGGGGTGTATCCCTGAAACCTTCCCCTTTTCTTCTCCACCTCTACCCTGAGGAACTCACCCTCCTCTATCTCCCTCGCCAGGTTTGGAAACCTCTTTCTGAACTCCTCGTCGTATTCTATCATGCAACTGTGGCAGATTCTTCCCCTCTTAATACATTACTCCAGCTCCTCCCGCGGCGTGCGCAGGTGCTCCACCACCAGTAGCGTCAGCCTGTAAAGCAGCCACACACCCGGTAGAGATATAACAAGAAGGACAGCAAAAAAAATGGCGGGCGACAGGCCCCACACCTTCTTTACAAGCCGTATATCCACAACTGTGCTCTGTCCCTCCTGAACCTCTACCACCCCCTCATACGAAAGGTACCCGGGTTTCTCCAGTCTGAGACGATACCTCCCGGGTGGGAGGCTTACTTCAATATCGGTAGTGCCCACATGCTTGCCGTTGATGTAGAGCTTCGCACCCGGGGGCAGTGTGCGAACAAGCAGTCGCCCTGAAGGAGATTCCGGAGCAGGGACATTAAAGCTCACCTCTGCCGCTGTGCTGCTTCTTCCGTCGCTGGCCTCAACCCTGAGCTGATAGACTCCCGCCGGAAGACCCGAGGTATTCAGGAGGTAGCTTCCCTCCCCATCTGCACCTGCGTAGAGCAGCTTCTCCCCGGAGACGGAGCGGAGCTTCACCACCACACTCAGTGCATCTCCATCCTTATCCACAGCACGCCACCCGACAACAACCAATCCTGAAACCACCTCGCCCTCTGCAGGAGACAGAAGCTCAACCTCCGGCGGCATGTTCTCCTTCACCGGCTCCTGCCTCTTCCCAGCATCCACTTCCACCAGCCACCTCAGAATCTGCTGCATCCTGCCTGCAGAAATCCGGCACTCAACAACACCATCACCCATTGCTGCAGAGTAGTTGAACTCCGGGAGTGTAGAAACCGCCGCGCCATTAAAGAGCCACAGGTAGCTCAGCTTTGTACCGTCAGTATGCTCTGCCACCACATGGAAGCGCAGGGCTCCATCCGGAGGTACCTGTACTCTCTCTGTGGCAGGATATCTGGACACAATCCGGAGCTGCCCATCAACGTTGGCCACCAGTAACACCGGAGTAATCAGGTAGTGCCGCAGCACGTCAAGTTCCCTAAGGTTCCGCACATTGCCGTACTCGTATCCGGGCTCGTATCTTGTCACCCTAATTCTTGTCTCATAATCACTCTCCACACCAAGAAGTTCATCCCTGCCATCGCCGTTGACATCGCCGGCAAACCAGCTCTCAAGATAATGCGTGGCCTCGCCAGCCTTTCGCAGCTTCTCTGTGAAATCCCTCCTGTAGCCGGGGTCATAGACAAAGAAGCTCAAGATGGTACCTGAAATCCCTCTCCTGTTAAGTATCAGCTCATCTCTGCCGTCGCCGTCAACATCTCCGGCAAACCAGCCGCTCACAACCCTGCCGTATCTGAGCACATCTTCCCTGCGCAGCTTTTCAGCAAGCCCGTCGAAATACTCTGGGTCATACTCGTACATGTACACCTCCGTCCATGCTGCTCCGCGCCTGGTGAGCATAAGCTCATCCCTGCCGTCGCCGTCAACATCCCCGGCAAACCAGTTCCCGGAGCCGGATAGGCGTGCTGTATCAAGGCGAACCAGCTGCTCTTTGTCCCGGTTGTACCTGTATATCTCAAGCCTGAATCCCTTTATGTCCCTGTATACCGCAACCACCTCCGCAATGCCGTCTCCATCCACATCTGCCGGAAGCAGGTGTGTCGAAAATGATACCTTCAGATTCGCCTTCCTCTTCAGACCGAGGGTTGTACCGTAGGAGTATTCGCTGTCGTAGGAGAATATGGATAGCTCCATGCCTGATGTGGTATTCTCCACGAAAATGAGCTCATCCACAGGTTGCACTGGCATACTGAGCGCAGCAGCCTGGAACAGAAGCATCATCGCAAGGGCCCGCAGCATAAATAGAGGTATGGGCAGCCCATATATAAAGGTTTGACAATTTTTTTGACGGTTAAACTTAAATATTTCTTCTAACCATTTTGATGACGTTGGTTTTGTTGCCGCATGCCTGCTGCACATGTAAAGACCGGAGGTTGAAGTAGTATGGTTGAAAGCAAAACCCTCAAAGTTGAAGAGTACATAATAACGGAGGAGCCCTACTACGAGCCCGTGGGGAATGAAATTGAGATTTTTGAAGCTGCCTATAAGAACAAGCTGCCGGTAATGCTCAAAGGACCCACCGGCTGTGGCAAGACCCGTTTTATGCAGTATATGGCCTGGAAGCTCAAGCGTCCGCTTATCACCGTCTCATGCCACGACGACCTGACTTCAAGTGACCTGGTCGGACGCTATCTTGTTAAGGGTGGCGAGACCGAGTGGGTGGATGGGCCTCTAACACGCGCTGTAAAGGTTGGAGCAATCTGCTACCTGGACGAGATTGTTGAAGCACGGAAGGATACCACCGTGGTGATTCATCCCCTCACTGACGATCGCAGAATTCTGCCCATAGAGAAGAGGGGAGAGATAATCAAGGCACCGGACGAGTTCCTGCTCGCAATATCCTACAACCCTGGATATCAGAGTGTGCTCAAGGACCTGAAACACTCAACCAGGCAGCGCTTCATAAGTATAAACTTCGACTATCCGCCAAAGGACCTGGAGAAGAAGATAGTGATGAAGGAGAGCGGCGTTGACGAAGAAACTGCTGAGGCGCTTGTAACCCTGGGTGAGAAGATACGCAACCTGAAGGACAAGGGGCTGGAGGAAGGTGCCGGTACAAGGCTGCTTATCTATGCAGGGCAGCTCATCAGAGAGGGAATAGAGCCAGCAAAGGCGGCGGAGATAGCAATGGCAAATCCGATCACCGACGACGCCGATATGCTCCGTGCCATAAGAGAGCTGATAACTACAGTATTTTAAGGGTAGCGAGTATGGCGAGTTTTGAAGATGTCCGGAGCAATCTGTTCAAGATACTTGGAAAGACATCCTTCGGCGAAGACGTAATGGATGTGCGCTTCACAGGCTTCCACTATGCCCGTGGTCTGAGGAGCATCGACGAGGCGGTGCCTGCGCTGATGGAGCTCCCCGGCGACGTGCTCCGCGAGATATACCGGCAGGGGGAGAAGTTGGCCAAGCGCGATAAGGAGATGGCCTTCAACTTCTTTATGACAGCCCCCGATGCGGTTACCCACTTCAGCCTGGAGGACCTGAAGAAGTGGGTGGAGATGGGGCTCGAACTGGCCGATGCCTATGGTGTGGTGCCTGCGCGCAATTTCTTCAAGGGTATCACCCGGGAGACTATCGAAAAGATACACGCCCATGGGCTTGAATTCAAAGACGTTGCAAGGATTATGGAGATATACATAAACGCGCTGAGCGGCGATCAGCTCGGAGTGCAGGAGAGTGGTGTGAGCTACACGGACACGCGAGTGGTTTACCTTCCTCAGAAGGTGGAGGAGTTTGAGAACAACGAGCTGAACTTCAAGGTTTACAAGGTGGTGGCGGCGCACCGCTACGCTCAGAAGCGGTACCGCAGCCTCGAGCCCAGGCTGAACCGGATTCAGGAGGTGGTCAATGAACTCCAGCAGAAGTACGGGCGAAGTGTGAGCAACCTCAAAGAAGACCTGGAGAACTTTATCTACCTTTTCCCGGAGGAACAGCTGGCTCTGGATATTTTCAGCATAGTGGAGAACGCCCGTGTGGAGCGAAATCTGCGCCGTGAGTTCAGGGGTATAGCCAGAGACATGGACATGCTTCTGGAGCGTGAGTGGGAGCGCAGGCCAGACTTCTCCAGGCTAAACGACAAAGAGGCGGTGCTCGAGGCACTTATGCAGCTCCTGACATACGGCAGGCTCAGAGAGGGGCTCAGTTCTCATCTGGAGGAGATAGCAAGGAAGGCATATGAGATAGCAGAGGAGATGCTGGAAAAGGAAAGGCCCACTGTGGAGGACAGCTGCGTTGCCACATACAGGATATACGAGTTAATCCAGGAGAAGCTCTTCGGCACGCCCTACAATCGCTTCAGGGACATTGCCTTCAGAGGCGTTATAAAGCCAGAGCAGGTGACGGCAGGACTGAAAAAGACAAAGAAGGAGATGGCTGAGAAGCTGGAGTCGCTGCTGGAGGACCTCAGTATAGAGAAGCCTCCGGACATAGACAGCATGATACAGCACGCAATGAATGAGGTGCCCGACCCCCTGGCATATGGTGCACCCCTGGACTTTCTCTTCCGGCTTGGTCTGGACATACCCGAGGAGATACAGGAAGAACTGCTGCGCGAGATAGAAAAGCTGCTGGGCGAGCTTGGCGAGATCGACGCCAGCATGCTGATGAAGGTTCTTGACAGCGCAGGCAGAAAGATAAGGGCAAACATTCAAGCAAAAGTTACTGAGTTCCAGGTAGAGCTCACCGAAGAGGACAAGCGGGGTGCCTTCCTGTACGACGAGTGGGACTACAAGGTGGGGAACTACCGTGCCGCATGGTGCGCCCTGAAGGAGAAGGTAATGCACAAGGGCAGCGACAAGTTTGTTGAGAAGACTCTGCAGAAACACTCCGGCCTGGTTTCTCTCATACGGCGGCAGTTTGAAATGATGCGTCCCGACTACAAGCGCCTCTTTAAACAGATGTACGGTGAGGAGATAGACCTGGACGCCTTCGTTGAGGCCTTCGCTGACATGAAGGCGGGAGCAACGCCAAGTGACAAGCTCTACATAAAGGTGGACAAGAAGGAGCGTGACATCGCTGTTGCTTTTCTCGTGGACCTCTCCGGGTCAACAACTGGCTGGGTTATAGAGACTGAGAAGGAAGCTCTGGTTTTGATGTGCGAGGCCCTGGAGGTTCTGGACGACAAGTATGCGATTTTCGGATTCTCAGGAAAGACGCGGAAGCAGTGCGATTTTTACATAATAAAGCGCTTTGACGAGCCCTACGACGAGGAGGTGAAGCAGCGCATCGCGGGGATGGACGCCTTTGACTACACCCGCATGGGGCCACCCATACGTCACGTTACAAAGATACTCGAAGAAACGCCAGCGAAGATAAAGCTGCTAATTGTGCTCAGCGACGGCAAGCCTGAGGATTTTGATGAGTACAAGGGGGACCACGGAATAGAGGATACAAAGAAGGCACTGATAGAGGCCAAGCGGAAGCACATCCGCCCCTTCTGCATAACCATTGATACTGAAGCCCGAGACTACATACAGCGCATGTTCGGCGAGATTGGGTATATAATCCTCGACGATGTTGCCAAGCTTCCAAGAAAGCTGCCCGAAATATACAGAAGGCTCACCACCTGAGGGGAGGTGGTGGAGATGAAAGCCCGGACTCAGAACGGGAAGCTGACCCCCAGAGATATCGAAACTCTGATTGCAAATGAGCGCCACATAGGCAAGAATGCTGTGCTCACTAACATAGTTGCAGCTCTGGCTGTTTCAGAGACCCTGAAAACAACTCTGGGCCCCCGGGGAATGGATAAGATGCTCATGGTGGAAGGCGGAGAAGTGGCAATTACTGACAGCGGGGGCACAATTCTAAAGCTCATGGAGCTGGTTCATCCCGCTGCGAAGATGATGCAGAGCCTTGGATTGACCATGGGCGAGCGCTACGGAGATGGGGCCACTACGAGTGTGGTGTTTGGGGGGGAGCTCCTGAAGAGGGCCATGAAGCTCATGGAGCTGGGATTGCATCCAACTACAATAATTTCCGGCTACCGTCTTGCGCTGAAGGAGACGCTGAAGGTAATGCATGAGCTGTCCCGCAGGGTTACGCCCGGAATAATAAAGGACGTGGGAATAACGGTGTTCAGGGGAAGGGTCGGAGAGAGAGATGCTGAGTTTCTTGCCCAGGTGGTTGCCTCCGCTCTTGATTTCGCAGACGGCGACAGGGATATGGTTTATGTTAACTATCGCCCGGGTGGAAGGATCAGGGATACAGCACTATACCAGGGGGTGTACATAGACCTGGGCAAGCGGGTCCACCCGGCAATGCCGAAGCGGGTGCAGCATGCAAGGATTTTGCTTATAGGCAGCGAGTTCGACGTGCGCAAGGTGGAGAATGCCAGGTATGAAATAGGCGACCCGCGCAGGATACGCGAATTTGTTGAGTACAGGCGCAAGGTGTTGCGCATAGCCGTGGAGATGATAGCCCGCTCAGGCGCAAATGTGGTGTTCTGCGAGAAGAACATCGCAGATGTGGCGATGTACTATCTTGCGATGAAGGGCATTCTTGGTGTGCGCGACGTGGAGAGGAAGGTGATGCACCTCCTGGAAAAGGCTACTGGTGCGCAGATAGTGAGGAATGTGAGGGAGGTGTCCCCGCAGGTGCTGGGCTACGCGGGATACGTGGAGGAGGATAAGATAGGCCTGGAAGAGATAATGTATGTGCGCAAGTGCAAGAATGCGGGTGTGGCCTCCATACTGGTGCGGGGTGGCAATGAGAAGTTCGTGCTGGAGCTCAAGCGTCAAATTGAAGACCTGTTAGATGTGTTCGCCGCTCTCCGTGAGCACGGCAGGGTGGTGCCGGGCGGCGGTGCAGTTGAGGGCGAGGCGGCGAAACGCCTGCGCAGATTTGCGCGCAGTGTGGAGAGCAAGGAGCAGCTTGCCATCGAGGCCTTCGCAGATGCTCTTGAGGAGATACCCCATGTGATAGCCATGAATGCGGGTATGGATGCCACATATGCGGTGCTGAAGATAAGGGAGTGGCACCACAGGGGGAAGAAGGGTTATGGCGTCGATGCGATGCGCCGCGGAATGGGCGACGCCTATGTGAAGGCAATCCTGGACTCCTACGAGGTGCGGAGGAATGCTTTAAGCTCTGCTGTGGAGGTGGCGTGCTCCATCTTGCGAATAGACGACGTGCTCATAAAGCGCCCCAGAAAGAAGTCCAGGCCAGAGAAGAAGCCCGGACCGGTGGATTCGCCGGTACGCAGGGATGGCAAGATAGACCTGAGGTATGCGTTCAAGGGGTTGAGGTAGTCGGCCTGCAGAGGCGCTCACCTCCTTCGGAACAACTTTCCAAAAAAGTCTTTAAAACAGCGGCGGTGCATGGGTCGCAAGCAGAATGAGCTCCTCATCGCCGGTGTTCTCAACCCCGTGCTCCTCTCCCGGTGGAACAAAAATGTAATCACCCGCCCCTATGTCAACCCATTCGCCATTAACGTAGGCCTTCCCCCTTCCCTT
>WANX01000076.1 GCA_015521565.1 Candidatus Hydrothermarchaeota archaeon | reverse complement strand
GCGCAGGTCCACGCCAGCGCCCTGCACATTCGCCTCCTCCACGTTCTCAAGCAGCCGTTGCTCGCGGATTCTGCGCAGAATCTCCCCGTGGCCCAGGTACATGCTCTTTAATAGCCTCTACCAAAGATAACCTTTACGCTCTGTGCGCGGGTAGCTCTGCCACAAAAACCGCTCCGCGCGGGGAGTTGTCCTCCACCCACACCCTGCCGCAGTGCAGCTCCATAATCTTCTTTGCTATCGCCAGCCCCAGGCCGGAGCCCTTAACACCCTTCTTATCCCTTCGCGTGAACCTCTCAAAGATGTTCTCCTTGTCCTCATCTGGCACTCCGCTGCCAAAGTCTGCCACCTTCACCCTCACAAAGTCGTCTCCACGCTCTGCTTCCACAACTATCCTCCTGCCCTCGGGGGCGTACTTCACAGCATTGGAGATAAAGTTGGCAAACACCTCTGCGATTATCCTGTTAGCCCTGACCGGCAGGCTTTCAGTTATGCGGTTCTCTATGCGCATTCCCGCCTTGGCCGCAAGCGGGGCAAGGTCATGCACCACCTCCTCCACCACCTCTTTGAGGTCCAGTTCCCTCAGCTCAAGGTTCTTCGTTGAACCCAGCCTTGCGAACTTCGTTGCATTCTCCACCAGCTCCACAGCCTTTGACAGACTCCTCTTTACCGCTTTAAGAAGCTCCCTTTTCTCCCCGTCATCCTCATCACTCAGCAGAAGCTCCACAAAGTTACCCGCGACACCTATAGGGTTAAGCAGGTCGTGGCGCATTATGTCCAGGAACAGGTCCTTAAGGTAATTGGACTGTTCCAGCTCGTATGTCATTGCTATAAGCTCCTCCTGTCTTCTGAAAAGCTCTTCCTCAAGACGCCGCTGCTCCGATATATCCCTGATAAGTGCCATTTCTGCAGGTGCGCCGTTGAACTCTATTAAAGAAGTGCTTACCTCTGCGGGTAGCCTTTCACCGGCTCTGGTCAGAATCTCAACCTCGTACTCAGGACTGTCGTTTATCTCATAGAGGGTCCTCCATTCTGGAGAGATAAGCTCTATAAAGGATTTTCCAATAAGACTCCCGCTATCAAATCCTGAAAGCTCCTCAAATTTAGAATTTACAAACCTTATGACACCATTCTGCACCACCACCACGCCCATATTTATTCTTTCAGCGGGAATGAGACACCTGGGCATTGCGAATGAGAATTTCTGCTGCGCCGCCTCACCCATAAGTTCAACCTCTCAGATAGAGGGTCCGGTAATATGGTTAATGATAAAAAGGCTTAACTGTGCATAAATAAAAATTATCTCTCAAAATTTGTTACGTCAGCCGAAACTGTCATGAATTGTATTTATCTGAATCTGGGTCTCTGTGAGAGCCTCTCCGGCAGGGATAGCCTCTCGAAGGGCCTGCCTTCGTTCTGCTCTTCCACCAGCGAAGCGAGCTCCTCCTTCGTCATCTTCACCTGCTCACCCGTGCTCCTCACGCGAACAGTAAGGTAGCCTCCCTCCTGCTCCCTCGCGCCCACGACGGCGATGTAGGGTATCCACTCCTTCTCGGCGCTGCGTATCCTCTTCTGAAGCGTCTCAGACTGGTCGTCCAGGTCGGCGCGCACCCTGCGCTTTTTAAAGTACTCCAGAAGCTGCTCCGCATACGCGAGGTGCTGCTCGGAGACGGGTATGATTCTGACCTGCGTCGGGCTCAGCCACGTTGGGAGCGAGGGCTTCTCACCGCGTTTGGCCCTGAGGTAAGCCTGCTCAAGCAGGGCGTAGAGGTTCCTGTCGATGCCGCCGCTTATGCTCGCGTGCAGCAAAAGCGGGTGGCGCCTCTCGCCGTGCTCGTCCACGTAGGTTATGTCGAAGCGCTCAGCGTTCTCCACGTCTATCTGCACCGTAGATAGCGTGGCCGCCTTGCGCTGCGCGTCATTAACAGAGAACTCGAACTTCATCACAAAGTAGAAGAAGCGCTGGTCCCAGAGCTCTATCAGGATGGGCTTTCCTATCAGCTTCGCCAGCTTCTTCGCAAACTCCCGGTTCTGCTCGTAGAAGTCGCGCACAAAGCGTATCGCCACCTCGTACTCCAGGCCGAGCTCCTGCATCCAGCGCATGCTCAGCTCAAACTGGCGCAGGAACTCCTGCTTTGCCTGCTGCATGTCCTTTACCAGGGTGTGCATATCGGGCATGGTGAAGGTGCGCAGGCGCTTTAAGCCAGCGAGCTCGCCGCTCTGCTCCCGGCGGAAGGAGTAGTGGGTGAGCTCGTAGAGGCGAAGCGGCAGGTGCTTATAGCTTATGGTCATGTCGTGCATCATCAAGTACTGCCCGAAGCACGCGGCGAAGCGCAGGAAGTACTCCCTGTCGTCGCTTATAACCACGTACTGCCTTGCCGGAAAGCGGTGCAGGTAGCGGCTCAGCTTGGGGTGGGCGAAGTCGTACATCACCGGCGTCTCCACCTCCATGGCGCCATAGTCAAGCATCAGCTGAGTAACGCGCCTCTCCAGGAGCTTCTTAATGAGCCTGCCCTTGGGGTACCAGCGAAGGTTGCCCGGATCACTGCCCGGCTCGTGGTCCACAAGCTCGTGCTCCTTCATTAATTTAATATGCGGAGGCTCCTCGGTTACGGCGCGAGTGCCTCGGGTCTCGTACTCGTAGAATATCCTCAAACCCTCATGCTTCGAGAAGTCGAAATGCTCGGCGTGGATTAGCTCCCCCTCAGGCGTGAGCACGTACCACTCGCTTTTAAGCTTCTTCTCAGCCTTGAGCGCCAGACTCTCCTTCTTCTCCTCCCCGACGCTAATCTCCCGTGAAAGCTCGCTCAGGGGATGCCCCTTGCAGCGTAGCTCAAAGGCCTTGTACCACCCGAAGGGCGCGCGCAGCACCTCGTAGCCCCTTGCCTTGAGCTCCTCCTCAAGGCGCTTGAGCACCTCAACAGCAAGCGCAGGCTTCGCCAGCGAGGAGCTCAGGTGCGCATAGGGATAGAGCACCACGCGATGCGCTTTTACCTGAGAATGGACCCTCTCTATCTCCTCTGCGGCCCGCCTTACCACCTCTTTAGTGTTGCCCTCGTCCGCCTTCTCGACCGCCACGAAGGCGGCAAGCGCTTCTTCGGCTCTGCCGGCGAGCATATCCTCTGCAACCTGCTCCGCCACCCTGGTCTTCTGCTTCGCTTTAAACTCAATGTAGTCCACGTGAAGCAGGAGGAGCTTCATGGCAGCTACCTTGGCGCTGGCTTTTATAAGGTTTTCGAAAATTTTGGCCTGAGCACAGCTCACTCCTTAAAAAGTGAAGAAAGTTCACGCTCCTTCTCGGCGGCGCGCTTCTTCACAGCCTCCTCAACCTTCTCCACTATCGCCTCGAAGGCTTCTTTTGCTGCGCCCTCATGGGTGGCGATAAAGGGCTCCCCCGAGTCGCCGGCCTCTGCGATTCGCGGGTCTATGGGGATGCTTCCCAGTAAGGGTACACCCAGCTCTTCTGCCACCTTCTCACCGCCTCCGCTCCTGAATATCTCCGTAACCTCACCGCAGCTGGGACACGCGAAGCCGCTCATGTTCTCAATCACGCCTATCACAGGGATGCGCATTACCCTGGCCATGTCTATGCTCCTGCGCGTGTCCAGCACCGCAACCTCCTGCGGTGTCGTGACAGTTATAATTCCGTCTAAGTCCGGGATGAGCTGCATGATGCTCAGCGCCTCATCGCCGGTGCCAGGGGGCAGGTCTATAAGCAGGTAGTCCAGCTCACCCCACACTATATCGCTCAGAAACTGCTCAATCACCCCCATTATCACGGGACCGCGCCAGATAATCGCCTGGTTCTCATCTGCAAGAAACGCCATTGAGATTACCTTAACACCCTTCGCCTCGGGCGGGAAGAGCCCCGCCGGGGTTGCGAAGAGCTCCGGGTTTGCGATGCCCAGCATCTTCGCCACGTTGGGCGCGGTTACGTCGGCGTCCAGCAGGCCTACTTTGTAGCCCTTATTCGCCAGCGCCAGGGCGAGGTTAACACTTACCGTGGTCTTGCCCACTCCGCCCTTTCCGCTCATTATCGCAATCTTGTGCTTCACATTCTTCATCCTCGCCCTCACAGCGGCGAAGGTGGCTTCGGGTTCATGCTTCGCCTCGCCTGCGCCGCATGCAGAGCATGCCTCGCCTTGCTCACCGGGGGTATTTTCTCCCTTTTCCATTCTGATCCCTCGCAGAGCTCACAAGATTGTCGGTGTAAAAGATTATTATTTTTTGCCGAAGACTTCCTATATTTGAGTGTTAGTTACTAAATGACGATAAACATATCATCTGAAAGCAAACATACGGTTACGCTTCGTTTGGCCTAAACGCCTAAAAAAGCGCATTGACGAAATGGCGCATGAACTTAACGTGCCAGAGGAGGCGATTACACACATCCTTGGACTTAATGCTGATTATACCCTTGCAAGGTATCCCGACGCTAACCCGGCGGGACCCGCGCCTATTACGATTACGTCGTGCATCTTACGGGAGTTATAGTCATACGTCCTATTAAAACCCCGCGAAACCGAAAGGGATTTATCCTCCAGCGAGACTCTTAATTTAATGCAGAGCTGGAAGAAGTTCGAGTACCGCGTGAAGGACTTTCTCATCTCCCGTGGATATAAGGCGAGCAGAGTTCCGCTGAGCGGCTCTGCACCGGCTATAAAGGGGGATGTGATAGCAGAGAGGGGGTCGCTTAAGCTGAGGATAGACGCCAAGTCCACGCGCAGCGGCGCCAGGATACGCATCTCCCGCGCTTCGCTGGAGAAGCTCTTACGGGAGGCCTCGCAGGGAGAGGTCCCCATGCTGGTGTTCTCCTTCTACAGGCATCCCAGGCTCTATGCGGTTGTAGACGAAACTCTACTAAACCTCAATGCGAAGCTCTCCGAAAAGCGCACCTGGGCGAGGAACTCGGTGGGGATAGAGAAGGAGGAGGTGCTCAAGGCTGCGAAGCGCGGTGAGGGGCTGCTCATAAGGTTCAAAGACGACCGCAGGGGCTACGCGGTGCTGGAATTCCCCCGCCTGCTCGAGATGCTGGAGGCCGGGCAATGAGCAGGGCCCTCGCCCTCGTGCTTGCTGCACTGCTCCTCCTCAACTTCCTGCTCTTCGTCTTCGGCGCAAGCAATGCTGTGCAATTCTGGCTGGTTGTTGCACTCGTGCTCATACTCATGAAGCTATTCTCACGCGGGTGAGTCGAGAAGGAGGAAGAGCCAGGCGGGGATGAAGAGCACATCCACGCCCCTGAACTGCCCCCTCTCAAGCCTTTCCCTCGTCACCACGACCCCTTGCGCTCCATACCTCTTGACAAACTTCAGAAGCCCTCCAATCTCCCTCCTGGATATGTGACTCCTGTACTTCACCTCTACGGCGAGGAGGCCGTCCCCGTCCACCACCAGGTCCACCTCATCCTTCTGCGGACTCCTCCAGAAATTCACCTTCTCAAAGTGGCCTGCAATGCACGCCTCCACCAGCTGCCCCGCCACCTCCGTGTTCAATATCTCACGGGGGTAGTCCAGAAGAGCCATTACTATGCAACTGTGGCTTATGTACTGCTTTTTCCTCTTCCTCAGCTGCTTCGCGACACTTGGGGAGTAGTTGTAGCCTATCCTTATCAGAAATGCCTTCTCCAGCAGACTCAGGTACTTTGAAACTTTATTTCTGTTTACCCCAAGGATGCGCGCCAGATTTACTATTTCAAAAAGCTGTGCGTTGCTCTTCGCCAGGAGCCTGAAAAGCTCATAGATTATCCTCTCGTCATCGCCGGTGATTCTTGCCACATCGGCGATTGCCTTCTCGACCACCGCCTCCTTTATATATCTCCTTATAAATTCCCTGTCCTCCACATCAAGCAGCTCCGGAAAAGCACCCTTTTCCAGGTAATCCTCAAAATATCTCTGATATTTTTCTCTGTGCATTGCAAACTTCAGGTCGTACTCCCTGAAGAGGTTCTCCCGTGAAATCTGCCACCTCATGCCCCGGTACCTGAGGAACTCCCTGAAGGTCAGCACCGGAAGGTGGAAGGTCAGAATACGCCCTGCCAGGGTCTCCTTATACTCCTTTATCTCGAGGCTCGCCGAGCCTGAGACAAACATCTTCAGGTTATCCTCTGAATCGTAGTAGGTCTTCAGAAGCTCCGCCCAGTGGGGAAGCTTTTGAACCTCATCCAGAAAGAGGTACCTCCTGGTGCTGCCGTCAGAAAACTCAAGAAAATAGCTTATAAGCTCATCCGCAACCTCATACTTCTGAAAATCTATATCGTCAAAGGATATGTAGCAGATGTTCTTCTCCGGCGCCTTCAGCTTCTGTATGAGCTGCTTCATCAGCGTGGTCTTTCCCACACGCCTCATTCCCACCACTGCCAGTATCTGCGGGTAGTCCACATACCTGAGCAGCTCCCCCAGCAGGTCGCGTTCAAACTGCGGCAGGCTGGGCTTCTCACCCCGCCACCAGGGATTCTGCCTTATCAGCAGCCTCCTGTGCCTCTCCTCCATAAGGCAAACTTTCTGCAGCATATATTTTAACTTTTTGCCAGTAATATGTGCAAAAAATATAATTCTGTACACGCTTAGCGCAGCATCTCTTTAAGCCTGAAGAGTGCCTGAAGCGCCTCCAGAGGGGTCATCTCGTTGGGGTTCAGCTTTCGCAGCTCCTCCTCCACGCGCGATGGCCTTGCGGGTATGCTCTCGAAGAGGGTGCGCTGCGCTCTGTCGGCGAAAACCTTCGCGAGCCTGCGCTTGCGCAGGCGCTTCGCTATGATTTTATCGTCCGCCACCTCCTCCTCTTCCAGGCGGCGCAGCACCTGCGTTGCGCTATCTATCACCTCCCTGGGCAGACCTGCAAGCTTGGCCACGTGTATTCCGTAGCTCTTGTCTACCGAGCCCGGCATTATTTTGCGCAGGAAGATTATCTCGCTGCCCTGCTCCTTCACCGCTATGTGGTAGTTCCTCACCCTCGGGAGGAGCTGCTCCAGCTCCGTGAGGTGGTGGTAGTGCGTCGCAAAGAGCGTCTTCGCCCCGATGCGCTCGTGCAGGTACTCCACCACAGCCCAGGCGATGCTCAGCCCGTCGAAGGTGCTGGTTCCGCGACCTATCTCGTCCAGGATCACGAGGCTTCTGCGGGAGGCGTTGTTCAGGATGTTTGCCGCCTCCTGCATCTCCACCATGAAGGTGCTCCTTCCAAGCGTGAGGTCGTCGCTCGCCCCCACGCGGGTGAATATCCTGTCCACCACGCCTATCCGCGCGCTGCTGGCGGGCACAAAGCTTCCCGCCTGGGCGAGGAGCACTATTAGTGCAACCTGCCGCAGGTAGGTGGACTTGCCCGCCATGTTGGGTCCGGTGATGATTAAAATCTGCTCCCTCCCGTCGAGGTAGGCGTCGTTGGGCACAAACTCGCGCTCATACACCTCCACCACCGGGTGGCGGCCCTCCTTTATCTCAATAACCTCGCCCTCGTCCACCTCGGGTTTAACGTAGCCCCTCTCCCTTGCTACGCGCGCAAAGCTAAGGAGCACATCCAGCTTTGCGAGGGCGCGGGCGGTGCTCTGCAGCTCCTCCACCTTTGAGGCCGCCTTCTCCCTGAGCTTGCAGAAGAGCTCGTACTCCAGCTTTGCGGCGCGCTCCTCGGCGCCGAGGATGAGCGCCTCCTTCTCCTTTAGCTCCGGCGTTACGAAGCGCTCCGCATTCGCCAGGGTCTGCTTGCGTATATAATCGCTGGGCACAAGGTGGAGGTTGGGCTTTGTCACCTGTATGTAGTAGCCGAAGACGCTGTTGTACCCCACCTTCAGCGAGGCTATTCCAGTGCGCCGCCTCTCGCGCTGCTCCAGCTCTGCGAGCCACCGCTTTCCCTGCGTCGCTGCTTCCCTCAGCTTATCAAGCTCCTCGCTGTAGCCCTGCCTTATTATCCCGCCCTCCCGTACGCTCGCCGGAGGCTCAGGCACTATGGCGAGGTCTATCTCCTCCGCCAGCTCCTCCAGCTCGCGAAGCTGCGCAGCAATCTCGCGCAGCAGCTCACTTCTGCACCCGGAGAGGAGCTTCTTTATCGCGGGCACCGCCCTGAGCGAGTTCTTGAGCGCAACCAGGTCCCGAGCGTTGGCGGAGCCGCTGGCTATCCTGCTGCACAGCCTCTCCAGGTCGTAAACCTCGCGGAGGGCCTCATAAAGCTCCTCCTGCAGGAGATAGTCGCTGTAAAGCTCCTCCACAGCGTCGAGGCGGCGGTTTATCCTCTCCGCGCTGGTTAGCGGGCTTAGAAGCCAGCGCCTGAGCAGCCTCGCCCCCATTGCAGTGGCGGTGCGGTCCATCACCTCAAGCAGCGTTCCCTTCGCAGAGCCGTCGCGCAGGTTGCGCGTAATCTCCAGGTGGCGCAGCGTACTCGCGTCCAGGAGCATGTGCTCCTTCGTCGAGAGTCTGCGCAGCCTGGTGATGTGGGGGAGCGCACCCTTCTGGGTCTCGCGCAGGTAGCGCAGCACAGCGCCCGCGCAGGCTACGCCAAGCTTTAACTCCGCCACACCAAAGCCCTCGAGGCTTGCGACGCCGAAGTGCTCCTCCAGCAGCGCCTTCGCAGTGCTCGATTCGAAGCTCTCCTCGGGCATGGGGTTGAAGAAGGTCTCTCGCAGGTGCTTTCGCAGCCTCTCCGCGAGCTCTCCCGCGCTTGCTGGAAGAAGGCACTCCGCCGGCGAGAGCGCTGTGAGCTGGTTCAGCGCCTCCTCCTCCGAGAACTCCCCGCAGGCGAACTCCCCAGTGGACAGGTCAGCAAGGGCAACGCCGGCTCTGCCCTTCTCCACCAGCACCGCCGCCAGGTAGTTGTTGCTCTTCTCCTCCAGCATGCTCTCCTCCATCAGCGTGCCCGGCGTGACAACGCGCACCACCTCGCGCTTCACAACACCCTTCGCCTGCTTCGGGTCCTCCACCTGCTCGCAGATTGCAACCTTGTAGCCCTTCCTCACCAGCTTGGCTAAGTAGGTCTCCATCGCATGGTAGGGCACCCCCGCAAGGGGCACGGGTTTGCCGCGCTCCCTCCCGCGGGAGGTCAGAGCTATGCCGAGCTCCCTCGCGGCTATCTCCGCGTCCTCGTGGAACATCTCGTAGAAGTCGCCCGCGCGGAAGAAGATTATCGCATCCCTGTAGCGCCGCTTGAAGCGGTGCCACTGGCGCATCATGGGCGTTATCTCCGGCATGAGAAATAGCTTAATGCAGTGGGTTAAAAACATTGTGATAAAAAACTATCCCTCTTGCCGCCTCAGGTAGATGTCCATCTTCGGGTAGGGTATCTCTATACCCTCCTCCGAGAAGCGGCGGTATATCTCACTGTTCAGGTAGTGCATTGCCCTGCCCTTGTAGCGCGGCTCCACAACCCAGCACAAAAGCTCAAACTCTAAGCCGGAGTCGCCGAACCTGCGGAAACGCACCCTGGGCGATGGCTGCGCCACCACGTACTCGTTGCTCAGCGCAATTTCTTTGAGCAGCTCCTCCACCCGTGAAATATCGCTACCGTAGGCGACGCTTATTGGCACACGCACCCTGAAGCGCGGCTGCGGGGCGCTCTCGTTTATTATCTTCGAACTCGCTATAATCGAATTGGGGATGCTTATGAGCACGTCGTCGCGCGTTTTAATCTTTGTGCTTCTTAGCCCTATCTCCACCACCTCGCCGCGCTCGCCGGAGTCGAGGATTATGTAATCTCCGATTTTAAAGGGCTTGTCCATGAAGATGCTCACCCCGCCAAAGAAGTTTGCTATGGTATCCTTCGCCGCGAAGGCGACTGCAAAACCTGCGATACCCGCAGAGGCGAGGATTGGGGTTACGTCTCTCTCCCACACTGAGAGCAGCACCATAACAGCGCCCGCAAGCAGGACCGCCTTGGCTATGTTCTCAAGCAGCGGCACGAGCTCCTTCCCGAGACCGGTGACGTCAACGATGCGCACGGCAATGCCCGTAAGCACTATTGATATGGAGCGGTAGAGTGCCACCACCCACAGTAGCACGGCTGCGCTCTTGAGGAGGTTTACTGTGTAGAACTCCACCCGCTCAGGAGGCTGGAGGTAATAAACCGCCTGGGCTGCGCCGAAAAGCACTATGCTCACAAAGATGGGGCGGTGGAGTATCTCCACCAGGCGGTCATCAAAGGTGAAGCGGGTGCGTGCCACCATCCTGGAGAATACACGGGTAAAGAAGATGTCCACCAGCTTGGCAACCACCACGCCTGCAAAAAGGAGCACCGCCGCATTGAAGTATCTTGAGTCCGTGAGCTCAAACAGGGAGAGGTCCATGAAGAAAAGGTTGGGATGGATGGATATAAAGGTTTGCGATGTGCTCCACGGGAGCAGGTCAAATCTCAATCACATCTCCTTTTCCTCAAACAGGCTTTTTCTGAGGAACTGCTATTGCAACAAAAAAAGAAAGGGGTTCAGGTCTGAAGCCCCAGCTTCCTGCGCTTTTCCAGGATTACCTGTTCCAGCATGTCGGCGCTTTCCTTCGGGTCAGGACTGTGGATGAACTTTGCCCCCAGCAGTTTCTCGGCATCCTCAGTCAGGAGCCTGGTGACCAGCTCACTCCCCATTATGCGGGGCAGCGGGTTCACATGCGTGGTTACACCAAGCGCCACCGCCCAGGTGCCTATGCTTATCGCCTTCTCTGTGGTGAGCTCGGGGGCGCTTGCGGCCACGGGGAGGTCTTTTATAGCCACATTCAGCTTCTCGGACAGCGCCTTCAGGAGCTGGTTTATCCTCGAATTGTCAACGCATGAACCGAAGTGCAGCACTGGTGGCATAGCCCCGATACCAGCCGCTTCTCCAAGAGCCTTGAGCACGCGCTGCAGTCGCTCTCCAGCCATGGTGCAACCCTCAGGCTTCATCAGTCCCGCTTTTGCGTGTGCATGCGCAGCACATCCGGTAGCAAGCACAAGGATGTCCCGCTTTATCAGCTCTTTTGCAAGCTCCACGTGCATCAGGTCATGGGTAACGCGCGGGTTGTTGCACCCCACTATTGCAACCGCCCCCATGATGTCACCCTTTGTGATGCTCTCCACAAGGGGTGCGAGCGGGTCCCGGTTGTTTATTTTCGAGAGCACTTCCAGCAGTGCTTCTACGCTGAAGCCCGCTATCACCTCACTGCTGAACTGGGGGATATGGATTCTGCCCGGGTCTCGCTGTTTAAAGCTTTCAATTGCGTGCCTGACTATCTTCCTCGCCACTTCATCAGCTCTGCGCTCATCAAACTCGATGTGCTCGGCTCCCGGAATTTTGACTATGGGGGCTGTTGTTATGAGCTTTGTGTGGAAGCACTGCGCAACCTGGACAAGAGATGGAAAGATGCACTGGTAGTCCACCACCATTGCATCCACCGCGCCGGTGGCTATCACCAGTTCCGAATTCAGCTCATTTCCTGCAGCAGGGATGCCCTGACGCTCCAGAATCTCATTGCCAGTGCAGCATATGCCAATAACCTTTATTCCTCTGGCACCCGCTGTTCTGGCCTCCTCCTGCAGCGCCTCTGCGGCCTCCACAATCTTCTCGCTCAGAATTGGTACATGCCCGTGGCAGGCGATGTTCACAAATTCAGGTTCTATAACACCCATCCCTGCTCTTGCAAATTTTGGTTTCGGCGTGCCGAATAGCACATCCTGCAGGTCTGTGCTCATGTGCAGACCGTAGAAGCCGTCCGCGATGCCGGCTTTAATGCATCCGAGAACAAGGTTCACAGGGTCGGCATCGTTTCCCATGCTTGTGCGGTGCATCCCCTCCAGGATGGGAAGCATCCCTCCTTCAGGTAGCACACCCAGCTCTGTCCAGGTCTCTATTCGCTCCTGCGTTGAATGCATCTTAACCCATCTTGCGCCGTTGGCATGGGTTGCGCCTATGTCTTCCAGGGCGATTAGCGCCACACGCTCAGCAAGCCTGTTCACCTCCATGTTCTCCGCGTCCTCAATTCCGAGTGCTCTGGCGATGCTGCGCAGCTTTGTCTCGTCCCTTATGGCATAGGGCGCCTCCCCCCTTGCAGTGTGCAGCAGGGTGAGCGCCACGTGCCTTGCATGGTCCACATGCGAGGCAGTACCACCCAGGGTGTTCCGCAGCAGACCTCTGGCCACCATCACATCTGCGGTGGCTCCGCACACCCCGCGGTCCGCTTTGGCCGTGATTCTGCACGGCCCCATGACGCAGTTTCTGCAGCTAACGCCGGTGTAGCAGTAGGGACACTTGGGCTCCTGCCTCTCCAGCCGGTCAAAGACAGTCTCAACTCCCGAACGCCTCGCTACCTGGAGCATATCAAGGTTTGCAGGGTCGATGGTTTTGTCAGAATCTGCCCTCCCTTCAATCTCTCGCTTTTCTCTTGTTATCAAACTTTCTCCCTTCACACAATTCACCTCCCTCAATATAATCTTCGCTCTCACACGATAAATACTTTCGCCATGCTGGTGACAGGAGCCTCTGCGGTGAAGTATCCCTAAGTTCCCAGGTAGAGAAGATATATTCCTATGAGCACCAGCACCAGGCCGCTGAGCTTTTTTATCTTTACTGTTGAGACGGAAAGACGTGTAAGAATTTCCTTTGAGTACGCTGCCAGGCAGGTGACGGCTATCATTAACACCGCCTTGGCAAGGGAGTAGCTTAAAAATGCGAAAAATCCCGTGAGAAGTTCTCCTGTAAAGAGGGGGTACACAACGAGGGCGAGAAATACGGGAAGGGTGCACCCCATGGCGGTTGCTGCATAGGCTGCACCGAAGAGGAAGAAAGCGGCATCTCCTTTCGGTGCCGGAAGGGGAATCCCGGGAAAGCGGGCGGTGTAGCTGTAGTAGAGCATCGTTCCGAGGAATATAAATACAATCCCCACGCCCGGTTTGAAGTACCTCAGATAGGGGCTCACCGCGGAGCCCAGCAGGTAAACCAGCAAACCGATGGCCAGGTAGAAGGTAAGTATTCCAGCCGCTGCAAGTATTCCGGTATAAGCAGCTCTGCTGCTGGTCAGGCCGATGTAGTATGAGATATAGCCCGGCAGCAGGGCAAAGGCACACGGGGAGAAGAAGCTGGCTATACCTGCAAGGAAGGCAAGGAAGAGATAGAGGCTGTCCTGAGTGCTGCTGAAGATGTAGCCGCTCTGCCAGAGGTACCATCCGCCAGCCATTATCGCGGAGAGGACGGCAAAGACGCCGGCGAGGGTAAGATGCTCCTTCATTCTACCACGAAGCCCGTGCCTCTGAGCAGCTCAGCCACCATCCCCCTGGAATCTCCGCCTCTATCCGGGAGAGGTCCTCGCGGAGAAGGAGGCACCTTGGGGCAGTGATTCCTCCTTCGCAGCTCATGCGGGTGGTAATTACTGTTACAAAGTTCATAGTACACGTACAATATTTACTAACAATATACATGATTTTTTGTACAGTTACAATATCTTTTGTAACGGTATTCTTTCAGCATCTGCTATGGACGAGATATTTAAGAGAGAGGTCACGCAGCGCAGCCTTCTCGTAGCGGAGCCCGGAAAAGCCCGCGCTCTGGCGGAGCCGATACGTGCGGCGATTCTGCAGATACTCTCGGAGAGGGAAGCCTCAATTGCAGAAATAAAGGTGGAGCTGGAGAGGCGGGGCTTCAGATTGGCCCCCACAACGGTGCGCCACCATGTGGACGTGCTGAAAAGGGCGGGGCTTGTTCAGCTCACCAGGCTGGTCAGCTCCCGCGGGGGTGTTCTGAAGTACTATGCCTCAAGGGTCAAGCTGGTGCACCACTCTGCTCCTGAGAACTTTGAGGAGGTGCTCGGGGATGCGGTGGAAGAGGCGAGCAGAGCGCTGCTGCAGCTCTTCAGGGAGCTCATGCAGAGGCACGGCGAGGATGTGCTGAAGGTCGCCAGGTCTCTGAAGCCCTGTCCCCACTGCAGCGACGAGCACTTTGTGGAGTACGTTTTAATTGAGGTGCTGAACCGTGCCGCAGCGGAGGCCACATCAGGGAAGGAGTTCCGGGAGATGCTCAGGAAATGAGGCTAATCCGCCGCGGGGATGGGACCCTGGTGGCAGACCTGCAGGGGCTGGATGGGGCACGCCTGCAAATTGCTGTGAGGGACATCGTCAAGAAGCTGCCTCAGGGGGCAAGGGCAGAGATAATTATGGACGACCCGGATACGCACGAACCCATTCTCATGGCTCTCCGTATTTGGGGCTGCCAGCTCCTCTACGACACCCTGGAGGCAGGAACCTTCAGGATAGGGGTGAGAAGATGATACACCCGATGGCAAGGGTGTGCCAGGTGATGAGGCGCTATCCTGCCACGGTTGACTACTTCCTGGAACTGGGCGTATGTGGCTGCAGCTTCGGAGAGAGCCCTGGAAAGCGCAGTGTGGAGATGACCCTGGAGGAGCTCGCCAGAGAGAAGGGGATTGACCTGAGACGGCTTCTGGAAGAGCTCAACAGGCTGATCTGAGGGTGTGTTATGGAGAAGCTCCAGCTGAAAGTGGGCGGCATTTTCTGCTCCTTCTGCGTGGAAAGCATCAGAAAAGCGGTAGGCGGTGTGGATGGTGTGGCAGAGGTGAGGGTGAGCCATGCCCATGAGGATGTGCTCATCCACTATGACCCGGACAGGGTCACACCCGAAGAGCTAACCCGGGTGCTGCGCCAGCTTGGCTATGTCATACGCGACCCACGCAGGGTCAGGAGCTACGAGGAGGAAGAGGAAGAGTTGCGCAGAGAGAGGCGCAGGCTGGTGTTCGCTGGCATCCTCACCCTGCTGGCGGCGCTTTTGATGCTTGCCATGTGGCTGGGTGTGCGCCGGGAGTGGTTCCCCTTTGCCATGCTCGCCCTGGCCCTTGCCAATGTCTTTGGCGCGGGAGGCTATATACTGAGGATGGCCGCACACTCGCTGCGCAGGGGTATCCTCAACCAGCACGTGTTGATGGAGCTGGCCGCCTTCTCCGGCCTGGTGGGAGGTCTTGCGGGACTCTTTGTAGAGGGCTTCCCTACTGCAGACTTCTTCGGTGTCGCCGTATTTGTAACCACCTACCACATCCTCTCTGGCTACACCTCGCTGCTGGTGCGCACCCGTGCTTCGCAGGCGGTGCGCAGGCTGCTCTCTCTCCAGCCCGCGGTGGCGAGGGTGCTTCGCGATGGTAGGGAGCGGGAGGTACCTGTGGAGGAGGTTGGCAGAGGGGAGCTTGTGCTTATTAAGCCAGGCGAAGGTGTGCCCGTGGATGGCGTGGTGGTGAGTGGCGCCAGCAGCCTCGACGAAAGCCTGGTAACGGGGGAGAGCATGCCGGTGGAGAAGTTTCCCGGCGACGAGGTGATAGGGGGCTCTGTCAACCTCACGGGAAGCCTTGTGGTCAGGGTAACGCGAGTGGGCGAGGAGAGTTTTCTCCAGCAGGTGGCGAGGCACATTGAGGAGGCAAGGGCACTCAAGCCAGGCGTGGTGCAGCTCGCCGACAGGGTGCTGAAGTACTACGTGCCCGGTGTTGTAGCCTTTGCGCTCCTGGGCTTCACTTTCTGGACGCTGGGGGCGTGGCTGATAGCGGGGGAAGTGAACCTGAAGCGGGCCGCCTTCGCCATGCTCGCAGCGCTTGTGATGGGCTACCCCTGCGCTCTGGGAATGGCCACGCCCCTGGCGATAATCCGGGGCAGCGGCGAGGCTGCGGAGCGGGGAATACTGCTGCGCTCACCCCAGAGCTACCAGGCTTTAAAGGATGTGAGCGTTGTGGTTCTCGACAAGACGGGGACGCTCACAAAGGGCACACCCCGGGTGGCAGAGGTGCTCGCTCTGGAGGCTTCTCCAGAGGAGGTTTTAAAACTTGCCGCCTCTGCGGAGAGGCTGAGTGAGCACCCGCTTGCGAGGGCTACTGTTGAGTATGCGGAGAAGCAGGGGATAATCCTCGCTGAGCCGTCTGAATTTGTCGCTGTACCCGGGGGCGGTGTGAGAGCGAGGGTTGAGGGCAGGTGTGTTGCGGTGGGCAGCCTCCGCTTCCTCAGGGATGAGGGGGTGGAGGTCGGCAAAGGCGAAGCCCATGCGCATAACATGGAGCTTGCGGGCAGGAGTGTGGTTGGCGTGGCAGAAGGGCAGAGGCTGCTTGGTATAATCTCCTTTGCCGACACCATCAGGGAGGACGCTTGTGCGGCGCTGAGCCAGCTCAGGCAGCTGGGCATGAAGCTGGTTATGGTAACCGGTGACAGCCACGGAGCTGCGCTTGCGGTGGCGAAGAGGCTTGGCATCGAATCCGTGCACGCCGGTGTTTTACCGCAGCAGAAGGCGGAGATAGTGCGCTCCCTCCAGGAGAAGGGGGAGGTGGTGGCCTTCGTAGGGGATGGTATAAACGATGCCCCTGCTTTAATGCAGGCTGACGTGGGCATGGCCATGAGCTCGGGTACTGATGTTGCCATAGAGAGCGCCGACGTTGTGCTGGTCGGGGGTAGGCTATCCGCAGTACCCGAGGCTTATCACATTGCAGGACGCTCCTACAGGAAGACGCTTCAGAACCTCGCCATCGCTTTCAGCTTCAACGGCATAGGCGTGCCCCTCGCCACCACCGGTATGGTGCACCCCTACTGGGCGATGTTTGCTATGCTCGCCAGCGTTAGCGGGGTGCTGCTCAACTCCTTCGCAGGCAGGCTCCTGCCGGGCAGAGCGGGACGGAAGGTGACCCTACTGGTCTCCGGGATGCACTGCGAAGCCTGCGTCACTGCGATTGAGCAGGCGCTCCGGAAGGCGGGGGTGCGTGAGGTAAGCGTCGACCCCGGGACCAGGCGCGTGGAGGCTGTGCTCTGCGGCATGGGGGTGGAGGATGTGAAGAGGGTGCTGGGAGAGGCAGGGTTCAGTGGTGTGGAGGTTTTACAGACCCGGGGAGATGGCCGGTAGAGTTTATAAAATTTTGTTTTAGAAAAAATTTTTATTGTACTCCATCAATAATACATAAACACCTGGCACTGGGCAATATGCCGAAAATAACTGTGGAGGTAAATGAGAATTTGGAAAAGTTGTCTAAAACAGAGAAGAGAGACCTTCTCGAAGATGTGTTTAATTCAATAGGGGAGGGCGTGGTTGTTATAGACCGGGAGCACACCATAGTCGAGGTGAATCCGGCAGCTCTGGAACTTTTCGGACGGAGCAGGGAGGAGCTCATAGGAAGAAAGTGCTACGAGGTAATCCATGGGGAGGATGCGCCATGCAGGGAGGTGCTGTGCCCTCTGGAGGAGTCCCGAAAGGCAGGGGTGCTCAGGGGAATAATTCACGAGCACTTGAGAGGCACGGGAGAAAAGTGGATTGCAGAAATTTCAGCCACACCAATCAGGGATAAGAGCGGGAGGGTGGTGGGCATAGTTGAAATAAACAGGGACGTAACACGCCAGAAGCAGGTTGAGAGGGAGATGCAGCACCTCAACAGGGTGCTCAAGGCCATAAATGAGGTGAGCAGCGTTATAACAAGAGAGAAGAATGCGAATTCTCTTCTGCAGTCGGTGTGTGAGATTCTCCAGAGGGTGAGGGGCTACAGGATGGTGTGGATAGGTGTACCTGACGAAGATACGCGCAGGGTGGTGCCGGTTGCAAAGGCGGGTGTCGAGGACGGCTACCTGAATAGGATTGTAATTACCCTGGACGACTCCGAAACCGGCATGGGACCTACGGGAATGGCAATCAAGACGGGCAGGCCCCAGGTGGTGCGGGATATATCCAGGGACGAAAACTATGCTCCCTGGCGCGATGAGGCGATGAAGAGGGGATATCGCTCCTCTGCAGCTGTGCCCATTGTTTATGGCGACCACATTTACGGCACCATAAATGTGTATTCCGAATCTGTGAATGTCTTTACGGAGGAGGAGATAGAGCTCTTAACCAGGGTGGGTGAGGACCTGGGCTTTGCGCTCAGGGTGATTGAGGACGAGGAAAAGAAGCGGCAGGCTGAGAAAGCACTGAGGAGGAGCGTGGAGCAGCATGCGGTGATAGCAAGGCTTGGAGAACTCTTTATGAAGGGTGCCAGCGTGGACGTGCTGATGCAGGAGGCGGTGAGGCTGGTTGCCAGAGCGCTTGGAGCCGAGTTCTGCAAGATTCTGTGGCTTGAGGACGACAGGCTCAGACTTATTGCGGGTGTGGGATGGCGCCCGGGTCTGGTCGGCAGGGCCACTGTTTGCTCAGACACATCCTCCCAGGCGGGATATACCCTCAGAACCAGGAAGCCCGTACTTGTGGAGGATTTTTCCACAGAGAAGAGGTTCAGCATTCCTGACCTGCTCAGAGAGCACGGTGTGGCCTCAGGTATAAGCGTTCCGATGATATACATGGACAAGGTGTACGGTGTCATGGGGGTTCACTCCAGGAGGAAGGGCAAGTTCTCCCAGGCGGATGCAGATTTTCTCCAGTCGGTGGCGAACATCATCACAGCCGCCTTTGAAAGGATACGCACAGAAGAGATACTGAAGGATTCCCAGAAGAAGCTGAGGGAACTGCTCAGGGAGATGGACAGCATACTCCATACAATACCCGCGGCAGTCCTCACCACGGACACGGAGGGCAACATAAACTACTTCAACCGCCAGACGATGGAATATCTGGGGAAGAGTGAGGGGGAGATATTCACCACCAGTATTGGGGAGCACTTCCTGGAGCCTGAGGTTGAGGCAAAGGTGCGGGAGGTTCTCAGTGGGGAGGCGGAGGTGCCTGTTACCCTGGAGGCGACGCTGCTTTCTGGCAGGGCAGTTTATGTTTCCATGTCCCCCATGAGGGACGAGGAGAACAGAATCAATGGCGCAGTGGTCTCCTTTGTGGACATAACCCAGCAGAAGGAGGCGCAGGAGAAGCTGAAGCGTGCATATGAGGAGCTCAGGGAGATAGATGAGCTCAAGAGCAATATAATCGCCAACGTCTCCCACGAGCTGCGCACCCCAATAACCATAGCCAAGGGTTTTATAGAGCTTGCCATGGTGGAGGAGAACGAGGAGGACAGAAGGAATGAGCTGGAATCTGCAATTAAAGCGCTGCACAGACTCAACGACATCGTGGAGGACCTGATAGAGATAGCGACTGTTCAGCGCGGAAGCCTGAAGCTCCACAGAAAGCGCACCAGAATTGAGGACATAGTGAGGAGCGCTGTGGAGGAGAGGAAGGAGCAGGCTGAGGAGAGGGGAGTCAGGGTGGATGTTGAGCTTGAGTACAGGGGCGAGGTGGTGGTGGACCCCTTCAAGCTGAAGAGGGCGATTCTGAATCTGCTGGACAATGCCATAAAGTTCAACAGGCCAGGAGGCAGGGTCAGGGTTGAGGTGAGGGAAGAGGAGGGGGGTGTGAGGATAAGTGTAAGCGATACCGGCATAGGTATCCCCGAAGAGAGGCTTGAGGAGGTTTTCAAGCCCCTCACCCAGCTTGATCCATCACCCACCAGGCGCTACGGAGGCACAGGCACGGGGCTGGCGGTTACCAGGAGGATTGTGGAAGCCCACGGTGGCAGAATATGGGTGGAGTCGGAAGTGGGCAGGGGCTCCACCTTCCATATCTTTATTCCTGCAGGCTGAAGCGGGAATCTGAAAGAGGTGGTTGGTATGGCACGGATAATGCTGGTGGATGATGAACCCGAGATAAGGTATATAACCCGCAGGATACTTGAAAGGGCGGGACACGATGTGGTGGAGGCGGGTGATGGGGAGGAGTGCCTGCGGAAGCTGGAAAAGGAAAGGGTTGACCTTATCCTTCTGGATGTGATGATGCCGGGTATTAAGGGATGGGAGGTGTGCAGAAGGATAAAACTTGACCGGAGAATGAGAGACATACCTGTGGTTATGTTCACCGTCCGGACCAGCGAGGGCGATGTGGAGGAGAGCGTAAAGTCGGGGGCAGATGCTCATATAAACAAGCCCTTTGAGATGAGTGAGCTTATCCAGGTGGTGGAGGAGATTCTGAAGAGGAAGGGATAGCTCATCAGCCTGTGCGCTTCCGGCCTGTGAGAACTGTGAAGCAACTGTAGTTCTTTACCTCAACTCTCGCGTAGCGCTCGAACTCCGCCGCCACCTCCTCCACGCTTAGCTCGTGCTCGCACCGGAAGTCGCGGAAGGCGAGCAGCGCAAGCTTTCCGCGCGGCTCCGCGGTAATCACAAGCCTCCTCGCCACGCGGAACATCTCCGCAACCGCCTCCCTCCACTCCGCTATATGCGCCAGCGCCGACCACGCTGCGACCACGTCGAAGCTTTCGCTGCGGAAGGGCATCCTGCGGGCGTCGCCCACCACAACATCGCCAATTCTCGCAACCCTCGAGGCGTCGATGTCCAGGCAGACCACCCTGCCGGGGATCTTCCTGGCCAAGTAGCCCGAGCCGGTGGCCACGTCCAGCACCCTGCCTGAGCACAGCTCCGCCACGCGGCGGAGAACCCTCTCGCGGCTCTCAATATCGCCGAGGAGCTCGAGGAGGCTCATGGCCTTTAATTTATGAGATTTTGATATAAATATTTATATAGTAGTAAAGTACTTAATAGTAAATGGTGTCTATTGTGAAAGAAATAAAACCTTCCAAACAATACAAAGATAGTGGTAGCTGATTATAAGGTCTGGTTACTGGAAAAAGTTTTAAAAGATGATGAAACAATAAAAACGCTCTACATAACTATTAGATAACATTTTCTGCAAACATTTTTGTTCTGAGTAATACTCAAACACTTCACTTAAACCATAAACATGAAAATTGTTTATATACCCCATTATTGCCGCAATTTCCACATGCATGGTAAAAATAACGTTTTGTCGGAGATAAATAGTTTTCGGGAGTCGCCTCTTTTCCAGGAGGCGCTTGAAGCCAAACGAAGGCATGGGTCGGAGCTTGAGAGGGCTGTCGCAGGGCTGCTGTTGGCTATGGTTCGTGGGCGTTGCGTTGCCTGCGGTGGCTCCGCCGCCTACGTTGAGCGGGAGGGCAGGCTCCTGATTTTCTGCGACACCTGTGGAGTTACCTTGAGCGCAGCTCAGGGTGACGGGGGTGGTGGCGGTGCTTCCCCGTGATCACTGCCCAGAGTGCGGCTCCGAGGCACGGCAGGAGAACGGCGAGGTCGTCTGCTCAGGCTGTGGTCTCGTGCTCTGCGATGTCATTGCCAACGAGGCGAAGTACTACCCGCAGGTAACGACGAACCACCACTACCCGCGGAGAAGGGTGCAGGTGGTCTTCACGATTCCCAGCGATGAGATGAAGGACAGGGTCAGGCACGTTGTCGGCATTGCCATGTGGCAGGGCGTCAAAATGAGCGAGGAGAAGCTCAGGGCGATCGCGGAGTATCTCGTGAAGAAGCACGAGCTGGGTCAGTTTCCCCAGAAGCCCCTCGGGATAAAGTGGAGGGACATCCGGAAAGTGGAGCGCGTGGTATTACCCTACATGCGCAGGCTCCGCAGGAGCGATGAGGACTACCTGCGCTGGTGCATGCAACGCCTGGACATCCACGAGCTAAAACTTGAGAACGGCTACACGGCTTACGAGGTGGCTGCGACGGTAATGCGGCAGATATCCAATCGTCAGCTGCGCACACGCTGCGCGCTCGCGATTTACTACGTCTGCATTAAGTACGGCATAGACCTGAGCAAGGAGCAGATAGCCCACGCGTGCTCGGTGTGCACGAGCACAATCAACGCCAATCTCCACCTTCTCTCTTACGTTCGTGAATAAAATTTTGAATCTATGGTTGCTGGAAGTAATAGAAACCCGCTGGAGGTTTCTATGTCAGAACAGATAGTCCTCCAGCGAGGCAGGCGTGAAGAGGTGCAGCTCCAAGAGCTTGAGAAGCTCCACTCCGCTTAGCTTTCTCGCCTCCACGTTCAAGCTGACCGCTATTGCCGTGGTGAGCTCGCCCAAGCGCTCCTGCAGCGCCTTCACCGCCTCCTCCCTCGAATAGCCCTCGCCGTGGGTTGCCATGAGAAAAACGGTGTCGTAGGGAGTCTCCGCTTTGAAGCGGGCGGCTATCTTCTCAAACTCTGCAAGCTTCTTCTCGTAGGTTATCTCGGTGTACCTGTCGTCGTTTTTCTTAGCTTCGGCGATTCTCACCTTCGCCTTCTCTATCTCCCTGAGCACGTCGCCGAACTCCTTGGCTATGTCCACCGGCGTGTTTATCACGATTATCCTGAAGGGGAAGCGCACCGCGCTTAAAAAGCTGTGCCAGCTCCTCGCAAGGGTGGTGCGCTCCTCCTCGCGTAGTTCAGCGATGCTCCTCGTAATGAGAAGCTCAGCACCGCCAGCGGCGAAATAACGATCCTCCGCCTTTACGACAATCGCTTCGTCGGTCACTTCCATGTTCGCGAAGAGCGGGTGGATGCGTAGACGGTAGAGCAGGGAAGGAATAACCCAGTCTCCCACCTTCAGGATTACTGCGGTTGAGAAGATGAGCAGGAGTGAGAGGAAGAGGAAGGGCAGGGAGAAGCTGGTGAGGAAGACGATGAGGAACAGGAGCACGCCCGTGGCGAAGCTTGCGTAGGCAAACTTCTTTATCCCGAAGAAGTCCACGCTCACCGCCTCCAGAGATTGAGCAGGGTGTCGAGGAGGCTCATCTTCTTAGCATGCCTCTCCCCCAAGCCCAGCTTGCTTGCAAGCTCATAGATAGCCTGCGTGAAGCTGGAGCGCGGGTAGGCTTTGGCGATAAGCTGACGCTTCGCTGTAGCTTTCTCCACCTCCGGCGACGCCGGTAAGGCGGCGATGAGCTTCAGGGCAAGCTCCTCTGCCACCGCCTCTCCCTCGCCTCTCCCGCGAACCATGTTCACCACAACACCCTTGAAGGGCTTGGCTATGCCGTACTGCGAAGCCTCGCGCTCTATGGTGAATACGAAGTTCTTCGTTCCCGCCAAATCCGCGCCTGCAGGCGTCGTGACCACGTAGCTGTCGAAAAGCAGCGCGTAGAGCAGGTGGTCAACTGCTAAACCAGCAGGGCAGTCGATTATCACTACGTCGCCCGTCCTTGCGATGTAGCCCTTGAAGCGGGAGATTTTCTCAGCCACCAGGTTGGGGTCCTCAAACTCGCCGTGCAGAATCCTCTCGCGGGAGGAGTATGCAACGAAAAGGTTCCCGGTGAGCGAGCTCTGCACCACTATCTCCTCGAAGTGCATCTCCGGTGTGGTGAGGTACTCGATCCAGCCGTACTCCGGCAGGTCCCTGCCCTCTACGAGGAACTCCACGCTCCTGCTCGCGGGATCGGCGCCCACGAGAATAACTCTCTTCGCGGTGAGGCGAGAGGCGGCATACGCGAGGTTCGCGGCAAGTGTGCTCTTGCCCGTGCCGCCCTTGCCCGAGAGCAGGCTTGCTATCATGCCAGAGGTGAGCGCTTAAAAGCTTGCACGCTCACAGCTGTGAGTGTGTTATCTGCAAAACATTTCGCTTGTGCGGTATTAGGCACGAGCCTTTGATGAAGCTGAATCAGGATGATGTAGAGAAGATAGTAAAGCGGGTGGTTGACTATGGTCTCAGTACTGGGTTTGTGGCGAAGCAGTTTGGAGTTACCCGGCGCAGGGTTCAGCAGCTGGTTAAGCACTACAGGGAGACTGGTGAGGTTCCTGTACTCAGAAGACCGGGGAGGAAGCCTTATGCTAAGCATCCAGAGAACCTCCGGGATGAGATATTGT
>WANX01000075.1 GCA_015521565.1 Candidatus Hydrothermarchaeota archaeon | reverse complement strand
TTCTCCGCACTTCTTCTCATAACCCTCGGGCTTGAGCTGCTCGGAATAAGGCCAGGGATAAGCGCAGCTGAGGTGGCAAAGGTTGGGCTCGCCGTAGCAGCGACCTACTCCCTGCTCCACCTTCCGGGCAAGGTGGAGCTTGTGGTTGAGCCCGGCACCCTCGTGGCGGTGCTGCTCTCCGTGCTCGCGGGCTACCTGACCACACTGCTGGGCGGAGCCCTCCTCGGCAGGAGCCCCGCCCACAGGCACCTCCGAAAAATCTCCGGGGCGGTGCTCGTGGCGCTGGGAGTAAAGCTCCTGGTCTAACCCGGAAAGTATATTACACCGGCGCTTATAGGCTCTACCATGGACCCAGTGGTACTGCTCGCTGCCGTGGCAATCGCCGAGCTTCTGCTCCTGCTGCACTACCGAAGGGCTGCGCGGAGGGAGCGCTCACTGCGCCAGCGCCTTGCCTCACGGCACGGCAGGATATACGAGCAGTTCCTGCCCTTTCTCGAAGAATATCCATATAGCCCGGAGAACTTCCGCTTCCTGGGCTCGCCTGTGGATGGCGTACAGTTCGAGGAGGACAGAATAATCTTCATAGAATTCAAGTCAGGAAATTCAAAACTTTCGAGGAGGCAGAGCAGGATTAAGGAGCTTGTGGGCTCTGGAAGGGTGTACTTCGAAGAGGTGAGGCTGAGGTAGTGGCATACCCATCCACGACGAGCTGGCGGAGAGGGACGAGGAGCGGCGGGAGCAAGGCGCCTTCGCCGGCTTCATGACTACGTAGCCCGGAGCGGTACGCCTGACCTTTTTTCATAAATTAGTATATGTGACCAAAAATTTATAAATTTGGTATTCATAACTATACTCGTCTCCTACGACTCCCTTTTCAGGCTGTTCAAACAGAGGATAAAGATAACCAAAGCCACGCTCATAAACTACCTCCACTGCTTTGAGGATGCCATGATATTCTTCTTCGTGAGGAGGTACTATCCCTCTGTTAAGGCAAGAATCGTATCTCCAAGGAAAATGTACCTGATAGACACGGGCTTTGGCCTCTTTGGGAGCAAGGACATCGCCAGAGACATGGAGAATGCCGTTTTTATTGAGCTTCTGAGAAGGATGAGTCCACTAACGGATCTCTACTACTTCAAGGACCAGCAGGGGTACGAGGTGGATTTTGTGATTAAGCGGTTAAATGCCGTTGGGGAGCTGATTCAGGTGACCTACGCATCTGCCTTTGATGAGGTTGACAGAAGAGAGTGGAGAGGCCTGCTCAAAGCCGGGGAGCTGCTGAAATGCAAAAACCTCGTATGCGTCACCTGGGATTATGAGGCGGAGAAAGAGCTGAGCTGGTTTGGCAGGACTGGCAGGATAAGGTTCATACCCCTGTGGAAGTGGCTGCTGAGGCTTAGCCGGTAATTACCTCAGCCAGCAGCGGAGAGACTCTTCAAAGAGTGGTGCGCCCGAGCACTGGCGGGAACAGTGCCATGTGGCGTCCTTCTTACTGGCTCTTTTCACAGCCACCCTGCAAGCAGGAGCAGCGCCAGACCCAGGGAAAACTCCGCCAGCTCCACCAGGAGAAGCCGCCCGCGGGGAAGCTCCAGAAGGCGCAGGATGAACCTGCGGTACCACTGCGGGGCATAGCTTAGCCCCAGCGAAATGTACCGCCTGCCGAGGAGGAACGCAAGCAAAGCGTCCAGCATCATAAACAGCCCAACCAGCGCGGTGCCCAGCTTAACGATGCCTGAGAAGCTCACCGGAATAGCCTCCGACGTTAAATAGCTATATGAATATAGCAATATAAAAATATGTTGAAGGTGGTGGAATTGCCGGAGTCAACCACGATAATGGTGAAGGAGGACGTGCTGCAGGCGCTCAGAAGGTTGAGGAAGGAGCTAAGAGCGGAGTCCTACGACGAGGTGCTCAGGATCATAATCAGGCGATTTAAGCGTCTTGACAGGTCGCACTTCGGCACCCTGCCGGAGCTGAAGTCCTTCAAGAGGGAGGAAATTGACCGTTTTGATTGACTCCTGGGCGTGGGTTGAGTACTTCAGGGGCTCGGAGGCAGGCGAGAGAGCGAGGGAGTTCATAGAGGGCGAGGAGGAGGCGGTGGTGAGCACAATCAACCTGGCGGAGGTGTACAGGTGGGTTCTGAGGTTCTATCCTGAGGAGGTGGCGGAGGAGAAGGTGGCGGCTATGAAGCAGAGGTGCACGGTAATAGAGGTTACGGAGAGGATTGCTATAGAGAGCGCAAAGCTGAAGCACAGGATGAAGCTCGGGCTGGGAGACGCGATAATCCTGGCAAC
>WANX01000074.1 GCA_015521565.1 Candidatus Hydrothermarchaeota archaeon | reverse complement strand
GTACTGCGCCACTAACCTGCGCTGGTGATAGCTTAAACTGCTGAACTCAGAAAGGTAGCGCTCGAATGTGGCAGGAACCGCGTAGAGCATGAAGGTATATAACGTAATCCCACAGTATGAGTGTTTCTGTTTATATACCGTCTAATGTCAGCTATTAGTATAAAGTGATGGGAATGCTAATAGCCGTAAAATTCCCCAGGGAGAAGGGTAAGAAGGTTAACCTCAGCAGGTTCCTGGGGAAATTTCATAAGTTCAGACCGAGCTTACTGGTAGAGGTGCCTGATGAGGAGGCCGGGCACGTGCTCAACATTCTCACCAGGAACAAATGCGAGGTATTGATACTCAAACCAGCCTTTAGAGACGTGGAAAAGAGAATCCTTGAGGAGATGCTCTCTCTGATTAAAAGAATACGCGCAGGCGAAGAGGAGCCCTCGGCGCTGGGAGAGTTTGCGGTGGAAAAAATAGCTGCCTTCAGCATGAAAAACCTGAGCGAAGAAGTTTCCGATTTGCTCCACCTGGCGGTAGAGTTCGAGGAAAACCCGAGCATACTGATTCTGAATCAGCTGGAGAGAGAAGCAAAGAATCTGCTTGAGATCATCAAAAAGGGCTGACGGTTCAGCGATGCCGCAGTTCTGTTGTAGTTACAGCAGCATGCGGCATTAAGGAGCTCCAAGTAGCTTGGCGGGACTTCTGCCTCCCATCATTCACTACACCTCCATTCCGAGGTAGCTGAGCAGGAAGGTGGTGGAGTTTATCACAGTGTGTGCGACTATAACAATCGCAATGGAGCTCGTTCTTGCGTAGACGTAGGCGAGAATCGTCCCCAGGAAAAAAATCGGGATAAATGCTTTCATGTCAAAGTGCACCGCCGCAAAGTAGGCACTGCTTAGCAGAATACCCGCCTTCACTCCCAGTTTATCTGAAATGGCGGTTAGCATGTAGCCTCTGAAGTACACCTCCTCGCTCACCGGTGCGAGCACTGCGCCAACAAGCAGCATGACCACAAGCCCCTGCTCACTTCTGGCGGCTTCAATCAGGGCGCGCTGCAGCTGGCTCTCCCCTATGTAGTCCTGGAGCAGATGATAGCCAGTCCTCTCCAGCAGAAACATCCCAAAACCGAGAGCGGCTCCCAGGGCAATCCTCCTGATGCCCCAGTCGAATCCAAACTCTCTGATTTTAAATCCCTGAATTCTGGACAGTAGCAGAGTAAGCAGGAGCATCGACACTGAGAAGGTGCCCTGTACCGCAATAAAGGCGGGGGAAATCAGGTACTCCTCCAGGGTGTAGCTACCGGCAGGTATCAGGAGGTAGCTTATGATGAAGCTCGCCAGATAGGAGATGATGAGAATTGCAAACCCGACCTTTACACTGAGCCGTTGCATGAGAAATACTTACGCCTGTGTAAAATATATTAGTTGAGGTCGAAAGTTTTATGGTGGTTGGGGTATGCGCTGTGTTTGGCGACTTTGGCAGAGGTGATGCTTCTCATTAAGCAAACCACTGCAAAAATGATATAAAGAGCGTCCTGCTTTTTTAAACCCATGACGGGGAAGCTATACGGTGTTGGCGTCGGTCCAGGCGACCCTGAGCTTATGACTCTCAAAGCAGTGAAGGTGCTGAAAAGGGTCAGTGTCCTCTGTGCTCCGGACTCGGGCAGAGAGAGCAGAGCCCTGGATGTTGTAAGGAGGGCTGTGAAGCGGGAGTTCAGGCTGCTCAGGCCGCACTTCCCGATGACAAAAAGGCGGGAGGTTCTGGAAAAGGCATGGCAGCGTGCCAGTGAGGCGATCTACAGAGAGCTGCGGAAAGGCGAAGATGTGGCCTTTGTCACCATCGGCGACCCCACCTTCTACTCCACCTTTACCTATGTCATGGAGAGAATTAAGAGCGCGCACCCGGAAGTTGAGATTGAGGTTGTGCCGGGTGTTACCTCTGTAACGGCGTGTGCTGCGAATCTCGGCATTCCTCTGGTATCCGGCGGCGAGAGCCTTGCAGTTGTGCCCGCAGCATATGGTACGGATAACCTGGAGCTTCTTGCCAGAAACTTTGACACCGTGGTCCTAATGAAGGTTTCACGCAGCTTTGACAGCATTCTGGAGAGACTCCGGCAAACAGGACTGGACGAAAGGGCGGTTTTTGCAGCAAAATGCGGAACCCCTGCCTTCACCTCCGGCGAACCCCAGTCGTTCAGGGGCAGGAAGGTGGATTACCTGTCGATGATATTGCTCCGGAGGCTGCGCGGATGAAGGTGTACTTCGTTGGCTCCGGCCCTGGAGATCCTGAGCTGCTGACGCTCAAGGCAAAGCGCCTCCTGGAGAGTGCTGACGTGGTGATCTATGCCGGATCTCTTACCAATCCCGCGATTCTGGAGTTCGCAAAGGGGGCGGAGCTCTATGATAGCTCCGGCATGACACTTGAGGAGATTGTGGAAATCATGGAGATAGCCGTAAGACAGGGAAGGCGTGTGGTGCGTCTGCACAGCGGTGACCCGAGCATCTACGGTGCCGCTGGAGAGCAGATTCAGGAGCTGAAGAAGCGCGGGATTGAGTGCGAACTCGTGCCGGGTGTGAGCTCCTTCCTCGCTGCGGCGGCCAGACTTGGAGTTGAATACACAGTCCCGGGGGTTAGTCAGACGGTGATTCTCACCAGAATTGCCGGGCGAACTCCCGTACCTGAAAAGGAGAGGCTGGAAGAACTCGCAAAGCACAGGGCAAGCATGGTGATTTTCCTGAGCGCCTCTCATATAGAGGAGGTGGTAAAGCAGCTTCTTAGAAGCTATCCTCCCGCCACGCCTGCGGCCGTGGTTTACCGCGCATCCTGGGAGGATGAGATGGTGATACGCTCCTGCCTGGGAGAAATTGCACCCCTGGTGGAAAGGGCCGGGATACGCAGGAGTGCTCTGATTCTGGTGGGAGATTTCCTGGAGAAGCAGGGGGAAAGGTCAAGGCTCTATAACAAAGAGTTCACCCACGGGTTCAGAAGACGTAAAAAGTAAAATTTTACTCGTAAATCTCATCCCAATCGTCTGCTGAAGTCCTCTAAGCGCAGCTCGTGCACGTGCCTGCGGTGGTACTCGTTTATGCTGCGGATGCTTATCTCCCCGCTGAGCACGCTCTGTATCGCCATGCACGCCGCCTGCGCCGCGGCTACGGTGGTGATGTAGGGTATCCCCAGGTCAACCGCATGCCTCCTTATGTAGAAGCCGTCGGTGAAGGGCACCTTTCCAGCGGTGGGTGTGTTGATTATCAAATCCACCTCCCTGCGGAGCATTACGTCCAGGATGTTGGGCCTTGCCTCGCTCACCTTTCGCACCAGCTTTGCGGGTATGCCCGCACTTTCAAGGCTCGCCTTCGTGCCGTCGGTGGCGAGGAGCTCAAACCCGAGCTCGTGCAGCTTTTTTGCAATGGGAATAATCGCCTCCCTGTCCCGCTTTGCCACGCTTATGAACACCCTGCCACGGGTGGGCAGGCGGTTTCCTGCGGCGAGCTGCGCCTTGTAGTAGGCTCTGCCGAAGTCAAAGTCTATCCCCATGACCTCTCCAGTGCTCTTCATCTCGGGCCCCAGCACGGGGTCAACTCCAGGAAGCTTGAGGAAGGGGAACACCGCCTCCTTCACCGCCACGTGGCGAACCTTTCGCTCACCCACGTAGCCCAGGTCGCGCAGCTTCTCCCCCAGCATGACCTTCGTCGCCAGCTTGGCCAAGGGCACGCCTATCGCCTTGCTCACGTAGGGCACGGTTCGCGAGGCTCTGGGGTTCGCCTCAAGCACGTAAACCCTGCCCTCCTTAACCGCGTACTGGATGTTCAGCAGCCCCACCACGTTGAGCTCCTGCGCAATCCTTATGGTGTACTCCTTTATCCTGCCCAGAACCTCGCGGGGGAGCGTCTGCGGGGGCAGCACGCACGCGGAGTCGCCGCTGTGCACACCAGCCTGCTCAATGTGCTCCATCACTCCGCCTATGAACACGTCCTCCCCGTCGCTTACCGCATCAACGTCCACCTCTATCGCATCCTCAAGAAACTTGTCCACCAGCACTGGGTGAGCCTCGCTCACCTGTATCGCAAGCCTCATGTAGCGCTCAAGCTGCGCCTCGTCGTAGACTATCTCCATCGCCCTGCCGCCGAGCACGTAGCTGGGGCGCACCAGCACGGGGTAGCCTATGCGCGAGGCTATCTCCTTCGCCTCCTCCACGCTGGTTGCGGTGCCGTAGGGCGCCTGAGGTATCCCCAGCTTCTGCAGCACCTGCGTGAAGAGCTCGCGGTCCTCGGCTCTGTCAATGTCCTCGCTCCTCGTGCCAAGAAGCTTTACCCCGAGGCTTGCAAGAGGCACCGCGAGGTTCAGTGGCGTCTGCCCGCCGAACTGGACTATAACCCCCTCGGGGCGCTCCTTCTCAATCACGTTGAGAACATCCTCCAGCGTAATCGGCTCAAAGTAAAGCCTGTCGCTGGTGTCGTAGTCGGTGGAAACCGTCTCGGGGTTGTTGTTCAGGAGTATCGCCTCTATTCCGGCTTCGCGGAGAGCCACGACCGCATGAACGCAGCAGTAGTCAAACTCTATCCCCTGGGCGATGCGTATGGGTCCGCCGCCTATCACCAGCACCTTGCGCCTTGAGCTCGTCTTTACCTCATCCACGCTGTCGTAGGCGGAGTAGTAGTAGGGCGTCTTGGCCTCGAATTCAGCGGCGCAGGTGTCCACCATCTTGTAAACCGGCCTTGCCTTCCTCCTCCTTCTAACCTCCAGCTCCTCGCAGCCTAAGAGAAAAGCAAGCTGGGCATCGCTGAACCCGAGGCGTTTTGCTCTCGCGAGCTCCTCCTGGCTCACCTCCTCCATGCTCCTGCCAGCGAGGGAGCGCTCAACCTCAAGGATGTTCTTAATCTTCTCTATGAAGAAGGGGGAGATGCCGGTGAGGCGGTTGATCTCCTGCACGCTCATGCCAATGCGAAGAGCGTCGTAGATGTAGAAGATGCGCTTATCCGTGGGGTTGCGAAGCTCCTCCTCTATCACCTCCCGCTTAGCTTCGTACTCCCTGCCATCGCAGCAGATGCCAGAGCGCTTTATGTCAAGGCTTCTTATGGCCTTCTGCAGCGCCTCCTCAAAGCTTCTGCCTATCGCCATTACCTCGCCAGTGCTCTTCATCTGCGTGCCTATGCGCTTCTCAGCCTCTGGAAACTTGTCAAAGGGCCAGCGGGGTATCTTTACCACCACGTAGTCCAGCGCCGGCTCAAAGCTGGCGGGCGTCTCCTTTGTCACGTCGTTGGGGATTTCGTCAAGGGTTAGCCCCACAGCTATCTTGGCTGCTATCTTCGCAATGGGGTAGCCCGTTGCCTTGCTCGCAAGAGCGGAGCTTCTTGAAACCCTGGGGTTCACCTCTATGACGTAGTACTCCCAGGTTTCGGGGTTAACAGCGAACTGAATGTTGCACCCGCCCTCTATGCGCAGCGCACGGATGATTTTAAGCGCGGCGCTTCGCAGGCGCTGGTGGTCCTCGTCGCTCAGGGTTTGAGCGGGTGCCACGACGATGCTCTCGCCGGTGTGAATTCCCATGGGGTCTATGTTCTCCATGTTGCACACTGTGATGCAGTTGTTCGCTGAGTCGCGCATAACCTCGTACTCGTACTCATACCACCCGAGAAGGGACTTCTCTATTAGCACCTGGTGCACGAGGCTCGCGTTAAGCCCCCGCTCAGCGATGCTTCTGAGCTCGGCCTCGTTGTGAGCCACGCCTCCGCCTGTTCCGCCGAGGGTGTAGGCGGGGCGGATTATCACGGGGTAGCCTATTTTCTCGGCTGCCTCAAGCGCCTCCTCAACGGTGTTCACAGCGTAGCTCTCCGGAATCGGCTCGCCAATCTCCCGCATGAGCTCAGCGAAGAGCTCTCTATCCTCGGCGCGCTTTATCGTCTCAACGCTCGTGCCCAGAACCTCAACGCCGTGCTCCTCAAAAACCCCCATGTCCGCGAGCTGGGCGGTTAAGTTCAAGCCCGTCTGCCCGCCCATGGTGCCTATGAAGCCCTGGGGGCGCTCCCTCGCGATTATCTTCGCCACTATCTCTGGCTCTAAGGGCTCAAGGTAGATTATGTCTGCTATCTCGCTGTCGGTCTGAATAGTCGCCGGGTTGGAGTTGACCAGCACCACCTCGTAGCCTTCCTGGCGCAGCGCCTTGCACGCCTGCGAACCAGAGTAGTCAAACTCCGCAGCCTGGCCTATTACTATCGGACCCGAGCCTATGACCATGATCTTCTTTATGTCCTCACGCTTCGGCATGGCTCACCATCCTCAAAAACTCGTCAAACAGGTACTCGCTGTCCTTTGGGCCGGGGTTCGCCTCGGGGTGGTACTGCACGCTCATTATCTCTAAGCTGCGGTGGCGCATCCCCTCAACGGTGGAGTCGTTGAGGTTGAGCTTGTCCACCCGCAGCTCGTCCTCTGGCAGAGAGCCCGCATCTACAGCGTAGCCATGGTTCTGGGAGGTTATGTAAACCCTGCCCGTGCGCAGGTCCTTCACGGGCTGGTTCGCTCCACGATGCCCGAACTTGAGCTTGTAGGTCTCGCCCCCGCTCGCAAGGGCGAGCATCTGGTGCCCTAAGCAGATTCCGAAGAGGGGAACTTCCCCCATGAGCTTTTTGACGGTCTCTATGGCGTAGGGCGCAGCCTTGGGGTCTCCTGGGCCAGGAGACACAACCACGCCCCGGGGCTCAAGGGCGAGAATCTCCCTCGCGGGTGTTTTCGCGGGAAGCACGTAAACCTCGCACCCGCGCTTAAGGAAGTTGTCCCGTATTGAGAGCTTCATCCCCAGGTCAAGAATCGCTATTCTTGGGCCCTTCCCGGGAAAGTGCTGCACCTCAGAGCAGGTAACCCTGCTAACTAAGTCAAGCTCGCCTATGTCGGGCGCAGACCTGCACCGCTCCAAGAGAGCCTGCGCGTCTATCGCATTCTTAGAGGTTTTAAGGGCGCCCTTCATCACCCCGTAGCTCCTTATCTTCCGGGTAAGCGCTCTCGTGTCAACTCCAGCTATGCCAGGCACACCCTCCCGCCTGAGAAACTCGTGCACCGTCGCCTCGGCGTCGCGGTGGCTCGGCTTGTCGCAGGCTTCGCGCACCACAAAGCCTTCGACCTGTATCCTCGTGCTCTCGCTGTCGTAGGAGTTGACGCCGTAGTTGCCCACTAAGGGGTAGGTGAGCAGGAGCACCTGTCCAGCGTAGCTCGGGTCTGTGAGCGCCTCCTGGTAGCCCGTCATGCTGGTGCAGAACACCACCTCCCCGTGCACCTCTGCCTCGG
>WANX01000073.1 GCA_015521565.1 Candidatus Hydrothermarchaeota archaeon | reverse complement strand
TAAAAATCGTAAAAGGCTGTGGGTCTGCTGGTGATTCTCGAGACTCTGGTGAGCCTCACAGGGAACAGGCTGATTGGTGGTATCTTCGTGATTTTAATATCGATGAATCTTGCTTTTTGCGTAATTACTCCTCCAGCCTGCGCAGGCAGGATGCCTTGAGGGAAAATAGCACTTTCCCGCCTTCCCTTACATCCATCTTCTCCACCACGTGCCTGGGCACGTCGGCGCTTATCCTCAGGCCCCCGCTCCCTATGCGCAGCCTCAGCATGGCGCTGCCCTGGGGCAGAATCTCCTCCACCACGCCTTCAAGAACATTCCTGTGCCTGGGATTTAGGGGCACGTCGGTTCGCAGGAGCATCACCTCCTCCGGGCGTATTCCCACGCACACACGCTCTCCGGGAGAGGCCTCAAAGGCTGGCATCTCCAGCTGCACCTGGCCCACCCTGACTCTGCAGACCTCTGCCACCTCCTCCACCACGCCCTCGAAGATATTCACCATACCTGTAAATTCTGCCACGAAGCGCGTCTGTGGCGCATAAATAACTTCCTCAGGCGGACCCACCTGCTGGAGTTTGCCGTCCTTGAGCACCGCCACGCGGTCGCCGAGAGCAAGAGCTTCGTGCTGCTTGTGGGTGGTAAGCACCACACTTATCCCCAGCTCCTTTACCCTCCTGATTATGCTGTGCACCCTGGCCTCGCTTATCGGGTCAAGGCTGGTGGTGGGCTCGTCCAGCAGAAGAAGCTCTGGCTGGATTACAATCGCACGGGCAAAGGCCACGCGCTGGGCTTCTCCTCCCGACAACGTGTGTGCGCTGCGTGCCTCGTAGCCAGCCAGCCCAACCAGGCGCAGTGCCTCGTCAACGCGCCGCTCAACCTCAGCCCTGGAATAGCCCCTTATCTTTAGGCCGTAGGCCACGTTGTAAAACACGCTGCCGGTGAACATCACCGGCTTCTGGAACACCATCGCCATGCTGCGCCTGACCTTAAGCAACTCCTCACCCCTCAGCTGTGCCACATCCCTGTCCCTGAAGTAGAGCCTGCCTTCACTTGGCCTGGTGAAGAGGTTGATAATCCGCATTAGGGTGGTCTTGCCGGCGCCGCTGGGCCCGAGCAGGGTGAGGAGCTCTCCCTCCCTTATCTCCAGGTTTATACCGCTGAGCACCTCTTTGCCGGCGAAGCGCTTGCTCACCCCTTCCAGGCGCACAATGCTACGCAACACCCGCCCTCCTGCGCAGCACACTAACCAGAAGGTTAAGGATGAAGGTTATTGCGAGCAGAATCAGGCCGAAGGCTATCGCCGCGGCGATATCGCCCTGGCTGGTCTCCAGTGGAATCGCAGTAGAGAGGGTGCGAGTCTTCGACACCTGGATTATCCCCTCCGGCGTGACCATGTCGTAGGCGATGTTTCCGCCAACTGTAAGAATGGCACCCACCTCGGCGAACACCCTGCCTGCACCAGCAAGAATGCCGGTGATTATCCCGAAGGCTGCCTCCCTAACTACGAGCAGTGCAACCTCCCGGTCGCGGGCACCCAGCGTGTAGGCGGTCTCGCGTATGCTCTCGGGCACGGCGTTGATGGCCGCGATGCTCACGCCGAGGATTATGGGGAAGGCAAGTAAAAACTGCGCCACCACCATAATCTCCCGGGTGTAAATCAGGTCGAGAAAGCCCAGAGGACCGCGGCGCATAAAGATGACGAAGACCACCAGACCCACCACAACCGGTGGCAGTCCCATACCCGTGTTTATCAGCGTCAGCAGGAAGTTCTTAAGCGGGAAACTTCTGAAGCAGAAGAGCACCGCCAGCGGCACCGCTGTGGCGGAGGCGAGCAGCACCGCGCTGGTGGAGACCAGGACCTGAACCTTGGCAACGCTTATAACGTAGGGGTCCATGGTTATAAGCAGCTTTACAGCACGAAGCACGCCCTCAACAAGGTACTCCATGAGGACACCTTTCAGCCCCTGAATATAAAAATAACTCCAAAAAGGGAAAAGGGCTCAGCCCCTGGGCGGCAGAGTAACACCAGTATAGGGCTCGCCCTCTTCATCGTAGAGTCCGTGTATGGTCACGGGAAGGTACTGGTTGTAGTTCTCCCTGTCCACAAGCGCGTCGGGATAAAAGAGCTGCTCTCCGTTCTTCCTGTACTCTGCGATGAGCCTCTGTCCTTCCGGCGAGGTGAGAAAGCCTATGTACAGCATGGCCAGCTCGTAGTTTCGCTCCGGATACTTTTTGGGGTTGACAGCGATAACCGCGTAGGGGTTCGCAAGCACCGGATCCCCGCCCCTGACCGGGCCTTCAACCAGAACCTCAAGCTCAAGCTTGCCCTTATAGGCGAGGAAGGTCCCCCTGTCGGTTAGGGTGTACGCCTGCTTTTCGCTGGCTATTGTTAAAGTCCTGCCCATCCCCTGTCCCGTCTGCTCGTACCACTCGCCGCTGGGTGTTATCCCCGCGAGCCTCCATATCTCCTGCTCCTTCGCATTCGTGCCTGAGCCATCGCCCCTGGACAGGAACTTTGCCTTCGCCTGGGCTATCCTTGCAAAGGCCTGGGCTGCGCTCTTCATCCCCCTAATCCCTGCAGGGTCGCTCCGCGGACCTACGATAACAAAGTCGTTGTACATCACATTGCGCCTGTTTATCCCGTAGCCATCTTCCAGGAACCTGTCCTCCTTTGCGCGCGCATGCACAAGCACGACATCCGCCTCTCCGTCGCGCGCCATTCGCAGCGCTGCCCCGGTGCCAACGGCGTGCACCTCAACGAGCACGCCGTACCTCTTCTGAAACTCTGAGTTGAGCACACCCAGCAAACCGGAGTTGTAGGTGCTGGTGGTAGTTGCGAGAACCAGCCTGGGCATCTCTCCCGGTTCTGGCGTATTCTGTGCAGCCTCCTCTGCCACCGCCTCAGGAGCAGCACCCTCCTTCTGTGCGGTGCATCCCGGACTCAGCATTAGAAGAAGCACGGCAAAAACCAATCCCAGCTGCTTCGCCTTCATGCTGCACCTCCTTAAAATTTGTGTAAGGTAAAAGCATAACACTACTATATAAATATTGTGCAAATATTCATGAATTGTAAATTAAATCGTTTACTCAATTAACCGGCCGCAGGAATCTGTGCACAGAGGACGGAATTCAACAAAAAGGGATGCGGGCTGCTTTTGGTGACGAACCTCCGAGGCTGGCCAGAAAACAGAGTTAAAAAATTGTGGTAAAATCAGGGTGAAGGCCCCTCACCAAATACCTCCTTCCACCGTTCATCAACGTACTGCTGAAGCACCGCAATGTGCTCATCGGTGAGGTGTTTGAAACGCTTCTGCAGCCGCAGGTACTCCTCCACGGGACGCTTCATCGCGGGCTTGTAGGTAACCCTCTCCCTGCCGTGCTCCACCTCGTAGAGTATCCACATCCCGCTGTCCACAGCCAAACGAAGGACCTCTATGCTCTTCTCCTCCCTTATCCCCCAGCCGGGAGTACAGGAGGCGTGCACGTGTATGTACGCGGGACCCCTGATGCTCAGCGCCTTCTTCACCTTCTCCATGTAGTCCAGGGGAAAAGCAACGCTCGCCGTCGCAACGTAGGGTATGCCGTGCGCTGCCGCGATGCGGGGCATATCCTTCTTGAAGGTGCGGTTACCGAAGCTCTCCCTGCCCGGAGGCGAGGTGGTGGTGGCGGCACCGTAGGGTGTTGAACCGGAGCGCTGTATGCCCGTGTTCATATACGCCTCATTGTCGTAGCATATGTACACAAAGTCGTGGCCCCTCTCAAGAGCACCGCTCAGTGCCTGGAATCCTATATCCACAGTGCCGCCGTCGCCGCCGAAGGCGAGCACCTTAACCCTGTCCTTCTTGCCGAGAGCTTTAAGCGCCGCCTCAACACCGCTCGCAACAGCGGCTGAATTTTCAAAGGCCACATGAATCCAGGGCACACGCCAGGCTGTCTCAGGATATGGGGTGCTCACCACCTCCATGCAGCCAGTAGGCTGTGTCACAATCACATTCCTGCCGGCCGCCTTCAGCGCAAGCCGTATCGCGAGGGCACATGCGCAGCCAGAGCATGCCCTGTGTCCGCTTGCAAACAGCTCCTCATCGCTCACCTCCTTCAGGAGCTGTCTGAACCTGAAGCATCTGCTTGCACTCAGGCTTGCCTCACAGGTGTGCCTGCACTTCACATAGCTCGGTATATCTGCAACCACCTTCATGGCGCCACCTCCCTCAGCCCCAGCCAGGTGGTGCGGTTCACCTTCTCCCCCCTTGCGGCCTGCCTGCACACCTGTATTGCATGCTCCACATCCTCCATCCTCACGTCTCTCCCGCCCAATCCACACACAAAACTCAGAACCCTGGCGTCTATTCCGTAGTCGTAGCACAGCTTTTTAACCTCTGTGCAAAGTGCTCCCTCTCCAAGCCCGAGGGCTATGTCCTTCTCAAGCACGCCCACCACAGAGGCTCCCCTCAGTGCTTCTGCAATGTCCTCCTCTGGAAGGGGTCTGAACAGCCTCAGCCTCACAAGCCTCACGTTCTCCTGCCCGTCCACCACGTCCTTGATTGTCCCCGCCAGAGAGCCCAGGGTGAGGAGCACCACCTCTGCATCATCATCACCATACTCCTCCAGTACGCCGTAGCCTCTGCCGAATACCCTGCTGAACTCCGCGTCCACCTCTTTGACCTTGTGCAGCGCCCTCTCCATCGCCACATCCTGCTGCTTTCTGAACTCCATGTACCACTGGGGCTCGCCCAGTGCTCCCATGGTGACGGGCTCCTCGGGGTCCAGCTTCACCTCGGGCTCAAAGGGCGGAAGAAACCTGTCCACTTCCTCCTTCGGGGGCACATCCACCGGCTCCATTGTGTGGGTGAGCACAAAACCGTCCATGCACACCATAACCGGCAGGAGCACCTCCCTATCTTCAGCTATGCGGTAGGCCTGGATTACGCTGTCCAGCGCTTCCTGGTTGGTCTCCACATATATCTGCACCCAGCCCGAGTCGCGCTCCGCCATGGAGTCGCTCTGATCGTTCCAGATATTTATCGGTGCGCTCAGGGCGCGGTTTGCATTCACCATAACTATGGGCAGGCGCATTCCGGAGGCTATCCACAGCACCTCGTGCATGTAGGCCAGGCCCTGCGACGACGTGGCGGTGAAGGTCCTCGCTCCCGTGGCACTTGCGCCTATACAGGCGCTCATCGCAGTGTGTTCACTCTCCACCATTATGTACTCCGCACGAAGTTCGCCATCCGCCACCATCTGGGCGATGTACTCCACTATTGGGGTCTGGGGGGTTATGGGATAAGCGGCAACCACGTCGACGTCGCACAGCTTCACCGCCTTCGCAACCGCCTTAGAACCGTGCAGCATCTCCCTCATCTACTTCTCCTCCAGCTCCATACTTATTGCCTCGGTAGGACACTCGTTGGCGCATATGCCGCAGCCCTTGCAATAGTCCAGATTGGCGGAGTACTCTCCCTCCTCACTCCTGGATACGCAGCACTCTGGACAGAATATCCAGCAGTTTCCACAGTCTATGCAGCGCTTCATATCAAAAACCGGACGGAAGACACGCCATCCTCCTGTCCTGTTTCTAACAGTACTTCCCGGCTCTGAGATAACCGCCCCCGGCTTCATAGCTTCTCCTCCATCCTGGCAAAGGCCACCTCAACTGCGCGGACGTTCTTTTCTGCCAGCGTGCCCTTAAATCTCGCCTTCACAGCCCTGACAATGGATTCCAGGGACACCTCACCGCTCATCGCCCCGAAGGCACCTATCATGGCCGTGTTCACTATGGGAACGCCCAGCACATCCAGAGCTATCTTGGTGGCGTTGATGGTATGCACCTCAGAGGGGGTATCGAGTCCCAGCTCCTCGGGACTCTTCTCGGAGTTGACCAGTATGCTGCCATCTGTGCGAATCCCCTGGGCCACGTCCACCACTTCTATCAAGCTCGGGTCCAGCACAACAACATAGTCGGGGGAGTATATCTGACACCTCCTCCTTATAAAGGAGTCCGAGATTCTTGCAAAGGCGAGTACGGGTGCACCCCTGCGCTCTGTACCAAAGCTCGGAAAGGACTGGGAGTACTTGCCTTCATAGAAGGCAGCCATTGCAAGAAGGTCGGCCGCAGTAACGGCACCCTGACCCCCGCGCCCGTGGAAGCGTATTTCCTTCACCTCGAAGCCACCTCCCTGAGCAGTGGCAGGTTGGTCACATAGCAGTAGAGAGTTCCTCCACTCTCGCGAAGTTCCTCCTCGCTCTCCGCAAACGCTGCAATGGGACGCCAGTTCTGGTCGCGCTTCGCCACGATGGCACCGTCCACATCCCCCGCATTGAGGGCACACAGCAGCAGGGCAGTCACGGCACCGCCGTCCTGGTAGCGCTTCAGCGCTGCTTTCTCCGTCGCCCTGACGGCGAATATGTCTATGTACTTGCCCAGAGAATCGCTTTTGACATCCTCACCCCGGAAGAGCCTCTCTGCCATGAGCATCACGGGCATTGAGGTGCGGGGACAGGCAAGGTAGGCTTTCTCAACCCTTCCATCGGCACCCTCCTTCAGCCGCGGACGTTCATCCACCATCTCCAGCTGCTCACTCGCCACGGCAACGCAGGCACCGCAGGAGACGCACATCCCCGCATCTATCACATGCGCCTCCAGGTCTGCGAAACTCCTGTTCTTCGCCTCTGCCACCAGCTTTGCAGGCTCCTGCTCCCCCATGGTTGAGATGTGCCTCGCGGCGTAGCCAGCGCGCTCTCTGCGCTCTGCCTCGGCAAGGTTTTCGTCCCTTTTCTCCTTTGTGAGTTTCAGCACAAGCTTTGTGCCGGGCTTTACCTCACTGATGTGCTTCACCTCCACGTAGCCCTGGCGCTCTGCCTTGCGGAGCAGCTCCATTCCCCGCTTTGTGCGCACTATGACTGTGCTGTACTTCGGCGGCGAGCCAACTGCACCAACACTTAGGTCTGCGAGCTCCGCAGAGAAGTCCAGGCACACCTCACAGCCCACGCGCACGTAGGGCTTGGTCTCCGGCAGTGGTATCTCCTGGATAACCTCACCGCTGCGGTACAGCAGCATCTTCCCCTTCTTTATGTCGAACTTTTCAACTTCACTCAGCTTTATGCCGTAGTCGTCCTCCACCAGAGCGCGCAGGCAGGAGTACGCCCAGTTCTCCCGGCAGAAGAGCCCCACTGTGAGGCTTACATTGCCCGCCCAGTCCTGTCCAATCTCCCTGCTGAAGAGCTGCAGCTTTCGCAGCGCCTGAAGCTGACAGGGCAATCCCACATAGGCAAGCTTCATTTCTCCACCTCTACGACAATCACCGTTATTAACAATTATCACGATTTTTCATTATAAATACTTTGTGGCCATTATGGGCGTCTGAAGAGCCGCATGCATGCCTTCGCCACGTCTCGAGCGGTGACCATCCCCACAATCTCGCCGTCCTTCATCACGGGCAGGCGGCGGATGTGGTGCACATTGAGTATCTCCGATGCCTTCTCCACGCTTGCCTCCGCATCTATGGTCACGCGGAGCTCAGTCATCACCTCCTTTGCCCTTACCTGCCTCGGGTCCACGTCGTTGGCCACCACCTTGGTGAGGATGTCCCTCTCGGTGAGGATGCCGTAGCGCAGCGGTGCAATTTCGACAAGCACAGAGCCTATTCGCTTGGCGGTCATTATCTCCGCCACCTCCTTGACGCTGGTCTCGGGCTTTACCACCGTTATGCCGTGCATTATCTCCTTGACCTTCATCTCAGCACCCGCTATAAAATATTGCAGTCGATATATTAACCTTTTTATTAAAAGCCCGTCTCAGGGCGCTGCAGAGTGAGCTGCTGATGGACCTGGAAGGCTTTGTGAGGAGGAGACTGCTGGCTGGCTGCGACGATGCTGAAGCAGCTGATGCGCTTGCGGAGCGCATATCTGAATTCAAGAACTGGAGCAGGGAGCAGCGCCTGCGCTTTGCCGGTGCGGTGGTGGAGGAGGTCAGGTCGTCCCTCGGCTACCTTGAGCTGGAGGATGGCTTTCTGAAGGAGCTTCTGGGCTACGCCAGCGCCGGTGTGAGCATGGGCGAGTTCGGTGTTGGCTCGCGCGGCGAGGGCGACTTCTTTGTGCACCGCAGGCTTGCGCAGATTGTGGGCTCTACCAGCGCCGTGATTGGCCCGGGGGAGCAGGACGACGCCGGTGTGATAAAAGGGGGGGCTGGATACATAACAGTAGCCGTGGATGGTATGCACTCCCGCTTAAGTGAGTTCCCCTTCCTCGCAGGCTTTCATGCCGCAAGAGCGGCGCTGCGCGACGTGTGTGTGATGGGCTCCAAACCAAGAGCGCTGATAAGCGACCTGCATCTCGCGGATGACGGCGACGTAGGTAAGCTCTTCGACTTCACCGCAGGTGTGGCCTGCGTTGGCGAGCTGTGCTCGGCGCCCCTGATAGCGGGGAGCACACTGCGCGTGGGCGGGGACATGGTGTTTGGAGAGCGCCTTGTGGCGAGCGTCGCAGCAGTTGGCACGAGTGATGAGCCGCCGAAGGCGAGACGCAATGCCGAGCCCGGGGATGTGATTCTGCTCACCGAGGGCAGGGGTGGAGGCACGGTTACGACGATTGCAATTTACCACCGTCGCTACGACGTTGTTAAGGAAACACTGAATGTGGAGTTCATGAAGGCCTGCGAGGTGCTTATCCGCAGGGGGCTACTTGGAGAGGTGCACACCATGAGCGACGTCACCAACGGCGGTGTGCGCGGCGACGCCTGGGAGATATCCCGAACTGCCGGCAGGAAGCTTGTATTCTTCGAGGATGAGCTGTACCGCTCCATCAACACCAGAGTTTTGAGAATGCTGCAGGAGCTGGAGATAGACCCTCTCGGCATAAGCACAGACTCGCTTATGCTTATTCTGCCTGAAGAGGCGGCTTCCAGGGTTAAGGAGGCGCTGCGCGGCGTGGCAAAAGTTTATGAGGCAGGAAGGGTAGAAGTAGGCAGAGGAGTGTACATAGCTGCCGATGGAGGTGAGCGTGAGCTCGGGAGAAGGTTCAGAGAGGCGGCATATACCAAGGTTAAAAAGGTTGTAGGAGAGGAGGAACCCGGAGATATGGAGAAGATGAAGCGCAGGATAGAGGAAGCCGCCGCAAGGGCGGTGCGCAAGAAGCTTGCGGTTAAGAGGTTTATACAGGAGGAATTGAGATGAAGAAGGGCAGCATTAAGGTGAAGCGCGGGCTGGCGCAGATGCTGAAGGGTGGAGTAATAATGGACGTCACCAATGCGGAGCAGGCGGGCATAGCCGAGGACGCGGGCGCTGTTGCGGTGATGGCGCTGGAGAAGGTGCCAGCAGATATCCGCGCCGCCGGCGGCGTGGCGAGAATGGCAGACCCGGCGAAGATTCAGGAGATTATGGATGCGGTGAGCATACCCGTGATGGCGAAGGTGAGGATAGGCCACTTCGCCGAGGCGCAGATACTTGAGGCGCTGGGCGTTGACTTCATAGACGAGAGCGAGGTTTTAACCCCAGCGGACGAGCAGAACCACATAGACAAGCACAAGTTTAAGGTGCCCTTCGTGTGCGGTGCGCGCAACCTGGGCGAGGCGCTCCGCAGAATCGCCGAGGGGGCGGCGATGATAAGAACCAAGGGCGAGGCTGGAAGCGGGAACATCGTTGAAGCGGTGCGCCACATGCGCCTGGTGATGGGGGAGATACGCAGGCTGAAGGGCATGCGGGAGGACGAGCTGTACTACGCCGCCAAGGAGCTTCAGGCTCCCCTTGAGCTGGTGCGCGAGACAGCGAAGCTCGGGCGCCTGCCGGTGGTGAACTTCGCTGCCGGCGGCATAGCAACGCCCGCCGACGCCTCGCTGATGATGCAGCTGGGCGCTGACGGCATCTTCGTGGGCTCGGGCATATTCAAGTCCTCAGACCCCGAGGCGAGAGCTAAAGCGATAGTTGAGGCAACGACGCACTACGACGACTTTGAGCTGCTTGCAGAAATTTCCAAGGGCATAGGGGAGCCCATGAAGGGCATAGATGTGCGCCAGCTCAGCGAGAAGGAGCTGCTTCAGGTAAGAGGTGTTTAAAACGCAGCAGTACTACAGGGGTGCGGTGCTTCTCCTGGCAGGTCTGCTAACCGGCTTCGCTCTGGGCTATCTAACGGCACCCCAGGGGGATGGCACAGAGGATGTGGATGCAGAGGAGCTCGGGAAGAGCACCCTTGCCTACCTCAAGCAGAACTTCCTGTCGCCCAGAGGGCTGGATGGAAGGATTCTGAACTCCTCACCCTATGGCCCGAGTCTGTACCGCCTCGACATTGAAATAATCCGCTCCGGAAGTGTGCTGGACGTTGCTCCCGTATATGTAACCAGGGACGGCGAAATACTGGTGCTGCAGCTGGTAAACATGTCGGAGCCTGTTGAGGGTGCTGGGCAGAAGGGGACAGGGGTGAAGAGGGTTAATGTGAGTCAGGACGACGACCCTGCAATTGGCCCCGAGGACGCCAGGGTGGTTATTATCGAGTTCTCAGACTATCAGTGCCCCTACTGCAGAAAATTTGCGCTGGAGACCCTGGACAGGATACTTGAAGAATATAAAGGACAGGTGCGCTTCGTTTACAGGGACTTCCCAATAGAGAACATCCACCCATACGCGCTCAAGGCCGCGGAAGCCGCGAACTGCGCCGGCGAGCAGGGGAGGTACTTCGAGTACCACGACCTGCTCTTCGAGAAGCAGCCAGAGTGGTCGCAGCGCGGCGAAGAGGCGTTTGTGGAGTACGCGGAGCAGCTTGGCCTGGATGTGGGGAGCTTCAGGGCCTGCCTTGCCTCGGGCAGGTACGAGCAGGAGGTGAGGAAGGACCTGCAGGACGGGATTGAAGCCGGAGTAACAGGTACGCCCACCTTTTTCATAAACGGCATCCCGCTGAGCGGGGCGCAGCCCTTCGAGGCATTCAAGGCAATAATAGACGCTGAGCTCGCTAAAGGGGACTGAGCAATGAAGGTTGGTGTGCTCGCTCTTCAGGGCGACGTTGCAGAGCATATCGCAGCAATGAAGCGCGCTGTGCGCGGTAAAGGCAATGTTATAGCGGTGAAGAAGCCCGAGCAGGTGGGGGGGCTGGATGCTCTTGTGATTCCCGGAGGAGAGAGCACCACCATAGGCAAGCTGATGCAGAAGTACGGCATCGACAAAGCTGTGCTCGCGAAGCCGGAGCTGGCAATTTTCGGCACCTGCGCGGGTGCGATCCTCCTGGCAAAGGAGATAGAGAATTATGAGCAGTTTTCCCTCAAGCTGATGGACATTTCTGTTGCGAGAAATGCCTTCGGCAGGCAGCGGGAGAGCTTTGAAGCAGAGCTGAGAATACCACAGCTGGGAGAGAAGCCCTTCCACGCGGTTTTCATCCGCGCGCCCGTAATAACCCGTGCCGGCGGGGGCGTGGAGGTTCTCGCCCGCGTCAACGACGCCATTGTGCTCGCCAGACAGGGACGATACCTGGCGTGCGCCTTCCACCCGGAGCTGACCCGCGACTCCCGCCTGCATCGCTACTTTATAGAGGAAGTGGCGGCACCTTAGAATTCCCGGCTTCGCCCCCTGTGTGGCAGCACGCCGGGCTCTATCATTCCCCGGGAGGGTAGGTTTTAAATACATGCCAGGATTTAATAGTGGTGGTTATGAAAGCTGACCTCATTCTGCTTCATCCGCCCAGCATCTTCGATTTCCGTGAGAGGCCGATTCTCTGGGGCCCTATAAACGACCTCATACCCTCCACTCCCGTTTTTGAAATGTATCCGATTGGCTTCGTGTCCATCGCCTCTACTCTGGAAAAGCAGGGGTACAGGGTCAGGATAGTCAACCTCGCCCTGAGAATGCTCAACAGCAAGAGCTTTGACCCGGAGCGCTACATAAAAAAGATGCAGGCCGAAGCCTTTGGAATAGACCTGCACTGGATGCCCCATGTGCACGGTGCGGTTAATTTGGCAAAGATGTGCAAGCGCCTTCATGAAAATGTACCTGTAATAATGGGTGGTCTGTCGGCAAGCTACTTCCACAGGGAGATTCTCGAATCCCTGCCTGAGGTGGACTTTGTACTGCGCGGAGACTCCACAGAGAGGCCGATGGTAGAGCTCATGGAGGCGATCTCAGGTGAGGGGAAGCTGAGCGATGTACCAAACCTCAGCTACAGGGAGGGTTCGAGGGTGGTGATAAATCCCCTCAGCTATGTCCCCGACAACCTGGATGACTTTCGCCTGGACTATGAGTACATGTTCAGGAGCATAATAAAGACGCGCAGTCTGGATGCGCTGCCCTTCTACGAGTTTCTGGAGAGACCCATAATGGCGGTGCTCACCCGCAAGGGGTGTGAAAGCAACTGCATTGCATGCGGCGGCTCATCCTATGCATATTCCAGGGTTTGCAACCGCCACAGCGTGGCTCTGCGCAGACCGGAGATGGTGGTGGAGGACATACTGAAGATACAGGAGTTCAATTCCCCTGCCTTCGTGCTGGGCGACCTGGCGATGGGAGGTGAGGGCTACGGGAGGCGTGTGCTGGAGCTGCTGAGAAGGGAAAGGGTGGATATTCCCCTCGTTTTCGAGTTCTTCACACCTCCTCCGCGCGGCTTTATAAGGGAGCTGGCAAGGAGCGTGGGCGACTTCACCATAGAGATGTCCCCGGAATCTGGGGACCCGGAGGTCAGGGCAAAGATAGGCAGGAACTACTCCAACGCACAACTTGAAAAGATGCTGCGCAGCGCCTTCAGCGCAGGTTGCAGACAGTTCGACCTTTACTTCATGATAGGTCTTGGAGGGCAGACCAGAGAGAGTGTGGATTTCACAATAAAACTTGCCAGAAGGCTGGTGGAGGAGTACAGCCACGGTCGGCTCATCCCCTTCATCTCACCCTATGCCCCCTTTCTTGACCCGGGCTCCATAGCCTTCGAACACCCCGAGCTGCACGGCTTTGTTAAGTATGCCAGTTCGCTGATGGACCACTATTCACTGCTTCAAAATGGCCTGACCTGGAAGGACTTTCTGAGCTATCGCACCACCCACCTGAGCAGAGACGATATAGTCAATCTGTCTTACGACTCTGCCCTCAGGCTTGCCAGGATAAAGGCGGAGGCCCGGCTCATCACAGGCGAAAAACTCGCTGAGATAGAGAGAGGGATAGCCATCTCCAGACAGATGATTCAGCTTGTGGAGCACCACCGCACACAGGGAACCCTGGGCGAGGAGCAGGTCGGTGAGTCGCTGTACGAGCTGCGCGAGAGGCTTATGATAGACCGGCGTGAGCTGGACTGGTCGCAGGGGCTTAGGGTAAAGTGGATGTTATCCATCTTTATCAAGTTTCTGCGGAGCTTCCTGCCCGGACTGTGATGCCTGAGGAGGCACCTCCACAATCAACAGGGGCTTTAAGCCGCGGCCCTTTCTCGTCTCATTTATCCCTCTGGCAAGCTCCGCCGAGGGTACAACCAGGGTATGCACCTCCTCATCCTCAACCGCCGGCGCAAACTCTGAACGAACTTCGACCACCTGGTAGCGTCCCGGATAGCGCGCTGCCAGAAGCTTTGAGAGCTTTCTGACCTTTGCTTTAATCCTTCTGTCCTCGTCGTCAGCGGCTATGCCAACATATACAAACTCTGCCCGCTTGAAGGCTTCTTCCAGAAGCCGCTTTTCATAGTTCTCCAGCTTCTCAAAGCTTCCCAGCACAGCACTTCTGCCAACGTAGTACATGTCCCCTGAGCTTAGCTTTAACGTGGGCGGAGATTATTATCGCAACAATCTTTTTTAATCTCTGTGCTGTTTTTAAAATATGCTCACCGTCTCTGCCCCCGGAAAAGTTATACTCTTCGGAGAGCATGCGGTTGTGTACGGGGAACCAGCACTGGTTGGTGCGATTGAGAGAAGGGTCAGGGTGAGAATAAGGGCGCTGAACCAGAAGGTGGTGAGGATCCGCTCCGACGCAACTGGCGGGGTAAAGAGTTTCAGTTTTGAGGAGCTGGAGCAGGGTGAGGATGCTCTGAGGTATGTGAAGCGTGCCGTGAGCATGGCCTTCGAGGAGGCAGGAGAAAAGGCGGGAATAGAGCTCTGGATAAGCTCTGAACTTCCCCCCGCGTCAGGACTTGGCTCAAGTGCCGCCGTGACGGTGGCTACCCTTAAGGCCGTGCTGACTCTGCTCCATGAGGACGTGAGCAGGAAGAAACTGGCATCTTTAGCCCATCGCGTTGAGCTTGAGGTGCAGGGCTCCGCCTCACCCACCGACACAGCTGCCGCTACCTATGGGGGTGTGCTCATGGTGCATCCCGGAAGGGGGATAGAGCGGCTCGGTGCGGGAGAGGGGCTTCCGCTTGTTGTGGGAAACACCCGAAAGGAGCGCTCCACGAAGCTCCTTGTGGCGAAGGTGCGCAGGCTGAGAGAGAGCATGCCGGAGGTGGTTGACCCGATTATAGGGAGCATAGGCACGCTTACGAGGGAGGCAAGGCGGTGCCTTGAAAATGGAGAGCTGGAGCGCATAGGCGAACTCATGAACATAAACCACGGTCTTCTGGAGGCGCTGGGAGTTTCCACACAGGAGCTCTCCCATCTGGTCTATGTGGCACGAAGCGCCGGCGCGGAGGGTGCGAAGCTCACAGGCGCCGGCGGCGGAGGCTGCATTCTCGCTCTCGCCCGGAGAAAACATGAGCAGGTTCTTCGTGCCCTGGGCAGGGAGTGCCAGGCGATGCCGGCTGAGGTCACCTTCGAAGGCGTGCTTCTGGAGGATGCTGAATGATTGTGCTCAAGCTGGGCGGAAGCCTGCTCACAGACAAGCGCAGGAAGTTCTCCTTCCGCGAAGAGGTTGCGCGCAGGGTGGCGCGGGAAATAGTCCAGAGCGGGGTGGAGCTGGTGGTTGTGCACGGTGGCGGAAGCTTCGGGCACCCTCTTGCAGTGGAGTACGGGCTCGCAGAGGGTATTTCACGGGATGAGCAGCTGCGCGGGGTGGCGCTGACCAGGGGTGCAATGACCCGGCTCAACCTCCTGGTGGTGGAGACCATGATAGAGGCAGGGCTCAACGCCGTGGGGGTGCAGACCTCTGCCATAGCGGCGTGCGAAGACGGTGAGCTGCGCCGTCTTGAGCTTGCTCCGGTGAGGGGTTTTCTTGAGCTCGGGATTACCCCGGTGCTCTACGGCGATGTGGTGCTGGACAGTGCCCGTGGCGTCTGCATCCTGTCGGGGGACACCCTCGTGGCGGGGCTTGCACAGGGGCTCAAACCCGAGCGCATAGTGCTCGCCGCCGACGTGGACGGCGTACTTGACAGAAGTCCCGCGGAGGAGGGGGCCAGGCTCATACCCAGGATAACGCCGGCGAACTACAGGGAGGTGCTTGCAGCGCTCCCCTCCGGTGAAGATGCCACCGGGGGTATGCGCCGAAAGCTTAGCGAACTTGTTGCTATTGCGGGGAAGGGGTACAGCTCTGTTATAGTGAACGCGATGGTGGAGGGGAGGCTCAAGAAAGCTTTATTAGGCGAGCGGGTGAAATGCACAGTTGTGGAAAGGGGAGACTACCGGTGAGTACCGACAGGAGAAAGCTGGACCACATAAGAATATGCCTCAGCGAAGAGGTAGAGGCAGGTGCGAGCGGCTTTGAGGATGTGGTGCTGATTCACAGCGCCCTGCCGGAGGTGGACCTGGAGAAGGTCAGACTTGAGACCCGCTTTTTGGGCAGGCGCATCGCAATGCCTGTTTTTATCGCCGCCATGACAGGTGGACATGAAGAGGCCAGGAAGATAAATGAGAATCTCGCGCTTGCGGCGCAGGAGCTGGATATCCCCCTGGGCGTTGGGAGCCAGCGCGCTGCCATAGAAGATGAGAGGCTTGCTGACACCTTCAGCGTTGCGAGAAAGGTCGCTCCGGAGGCGTATCTCATCGCCAATCTGGGCGCGGTGCAGTTCTCAAAGGGGTACTCGGTGAAGCATGCGGAAAAGGCGATAGATATGATCAGCGCGGATGCAATAGCCCTGCACCTGAATCCGCTGCAGGAGGCGTGTCAGAAGGAGGGGGATACAAGCTTCGAGGGTGCCGGTGAAGCAATAGCAGAGCTGTGCGAGGCTCTTGATGTGCCGGTGATAGTGAAGGAAACGGGCGCCGGTATAGCCGCCGAAGAGGCGGCGCTGCTCCAGGAGGCGGGGGTGAGCGCCATCGACGTGGGCGGAGCCGGTGGCACGAGCTTTGCACTGGTGGAGAGCTACAGGGGAGGAGAACTGGGGAGGAGATTCGCATCCTGGGGCATACCCACAGCAGTGAGCGTGGTGGAGTGCTCCGCCAGTGTTGATGTGCCCGTCTTCGCCACCGGCGGGGTCAGGAGTGGCGTGGACGTTGCAAAAGCCATAGCGCTTGGAGCAAGCGCCTGCGGCATAGCCCTGCCGCTGCTGAGGCATGCGGTTAGGGACAGCGAGAGTGTGGTTAGGGCTCTTCGCAGGGTCGAATGTGAGCTTCGCGTGGCCGCATTTCTGACGGGCTCTCGCAGCGTGGAGGAGCTCTCCAGGGCGAGGCATGTGATTCTTGGCAGAACCAGAGAGTGGCTTGAGGCCAGAGGAATTCTAAGGTGATTTTTATGGAGATTATTGCTGTAGGAGGCTACGAGGAAGTAGGCAGGAATATGACGGTTGTCAGATATGAAAACGATGCTATAGTGATAGATATGGGAATCCGCCTCGACCGAGTGCTTATACACGAAGATACGGATATATCCAAGCTTTCCGTCGAAGAGCTGGCGAGGCGTGGAATAATACCGAGTGTGGAAGCAAATTACGGCGATGTCAAGGCGATTGTGCTCACACATGCACACCTGGACCACCTGGGAGCGGTGCCCATCTTAGCGGAGAAGTTTCCCATGGCGCCGATAATAGGCACACCCTACACCATAGCACTTGTGAAGCGGGAGCTCAGGGGCAGGAGCAGGAACCCGCTCTATGTGCTCGAGGCGGGGGAGGTGCTCCAGGTGGCGCCGAAGCTCAGCATTGAGTTCGTCCGCATCACCCACAGCATCCCGGACTGCGCCGTTCTGGTGGTGCACACACCTGAGGGAAGCCTGGCGTACTTCAACGACTTCAAGCTGGACGATACCCCCGTGATAGGGGAGAAGCCCGACTACCAGCGCATAGCTGAGCTGGGCAAAGAGGGGCTGAGGGCACTTATTATAGAGACCACCCGCGTTGCCAGCGACGGGCGCACCCCTTCGGAGCAGGTTGCGCGCACGCTGCTCGAGGACACGCTGCTGAAGAGCAGTCCGGAGCACGGGCTCATAGTCACCACCTTCTCATCGCACATCGCGAGGATAAAAAGCATCCTGGATATAGCGGAGAAGCTGGGCAGGGAGCCTCTGCTGCTGGGAAGGAGCATGGAGAAGTACGTGAGCATCGCCGAGCGCAGGGGCATTATCTCCCTGCCTGAGAATGCGCACCTCTACGGCGGCCGCGATGCGATAAAGAAGGCGCTGAAGCGGGCGGCTCGCGACAGGGAGCGCTACATCCTCATAATCACAGGCCACCAGGGCGAGCAGGATGCGCTGCTCACCAAGATAGCCAACAAGAAGTTTGAGTACCGCATTTCTCAGGGCGATGAGGTGGTCTTCTCGGCGGATGTGATTCCAAATCCCATAAACGTGGCGCAGCGCTACGCGCTTGAGACGAAGCTCAAGATGCAGGGGGCGAGGCTCTTCAAGGGGCTGCACGTCTCCGGGCACGCGTCGCGGGAGGACCACTACGACCTGCTCAAGATGCTCCAGCCGGAGAGGATTATCCCAACCCACGGTACGCTTGACATGCTCGCCATGTATGCGGAGCTTGCGGAGACGCTGGGCTATGCGATTAACCGCGAGGTTTTCCTGCTCAGGAACGGGCAGAGGCTGGAGGTGTAGCTGAGCATGCGCAGGCTCATACGCAAGCATGCGCTGAAGAATGCGCTGGAGTTCGGAAAAGCGAACTCAAAGGCGGTGCTCGGGAAGGTGCTGGCCGAAAAGCCAGAGCTCAGGGACAGGGTCAGAGAGCTCCTCCCCCTCGTGGAGCAGGTTGTGGCCGAGGTAAACGCGCTGGGCAGGGAGGAGATTGAGAGGGAAATCTCGGGCTACAGCTTCGAGGTGAAGAGGGAGCGCAGGCGAGAGCTGCCGGAGCTTCCAGGAGCAGAGGGCGGTGTTGTAATGCGCTTCGCCCCAAACCCCAGCGGGCCGCTGCACCTGGGGCATGCGCGCGCAGCGGTACTCAACGACGCCTATGTGAAGCGCTACTCGGGCACGCTGATTCTGCGCCTCGAGGATACAGACCCCGCGAGGGTTTACCCTCCTGCCTACGAGATGATACAAGAAGATTTGCACTGGCTGGGGGTTCACATCCACCGCGTGGTTGTGCAGAGCTCCCGCCTTGAGATTTACTACCGGCATGCGCGCGAGCTCATAGAGCGGGGCCACGCCTACGTGTGCGAGTGCACCGGCGAGGAGTTTCAGAGACTGAAGCTGGCTGAGCAAGAGTGTGAGCACCGCGGGAAGAGCGTGGAGGAGAACCTCGCCGACTTTGAGAGGATGTTCACCGAATTTAAAGAGGGCGAGGCCGTGGTCAGGCTGAAAACGGGCGTGGAGCTCAGCGATCCCGCTATGCGCGACTTCCCGATTATGCGCATCTCCGAGGCGAAGCACCCCCGCGTCAGCGCGCGCGTTTATCCGCTGATGAACTTTGCAGTAGCCATAGACGACCACCTGCTGGGCATTACCCACGTGCTGCGCGGCAAGGACCATATTGTCAACACAAGAAAGCAGGCCTTTGTGTACCGCTTCTTCGGCTGGCCCATGCCGGAGTTCATCCACTACGGCAGGCTGAAGATAGAGGGCGTCGCCCTGAGCACCTCCAGGATTAAGGAGGGCATAGAGGCGGGTAAATACAGCGGCTGGGACGACGCCGCGCTTGGCACGCTGCGCGCCCTGGCGAGGCGCGGCTTCAGGAGCGAGGCGGTGCGCAGGGCCATGCTTGAGGTGGGGATAAAGCAGAGCGACATAAGCTTCAGCTGGAAGAACCTCTTCGCCTACAACCGCGAGCTTGTCGAGCCCATTGCGAACCGCTACTTCTTCGTGGCCTCGCCGGTGGAGGTGGTGATTGAGCACATGCCGGAGTTCTCGCGGGAGGTGAGGCTTCACCCAAGCTATCCGGAGCGGGGAAGCAGGAGGCTGGTGGTAAAGCCCGAGGCGGGCGTCGGCAGGATTTTCATAGCTGAAGGCGACTATGCGAAGCTGCGCCAGGGCGAATTTGTCCGACTGATGGAGGGCTTCAACGTGGTGATACAGGAGAAGCGCAGGCACTGGATGAGAGCGCGCTTCCACAGCCTGGAGCTTGAGGAGGCGAAGCGCAGGCGGGCGAGGCTGATACACTGGGTGCCCGCACCGCATGCTGTGCCCGTAACGGTTGTTAAGCCTGAGGGGAGGGACACCGGTTATGGCGAACCCGCACTGGGTGAGGTTGAGCCCGGAGACATGGTGCAGTTCGAGCGCTACGGCTTCGCGCGCATCGACGAGGCTGGGGAGAGGATAATCGCCTACTACGCGCATCCGTAATTATTCAAAGGAGAGTACCCGGCCGTGAGGGAAATAGAAAAAGGAAAATACATCGTTGTTGTTTATAAGGAGGTGAGCAGTAGCGACGGGTTTATAATTACAGCCTTTTTGACGAGGAGAAAAAAGCAGCTTGAAAAGAGGAAGAAAATATGGCAGCGATAGAGATAAAAAAAATTATGAGCTTTGTGCCAAAGCTGCTGGAGATTCCCCACAGAAGGATGTGGGTGACTTATGATGAGGAGGCGGATGTACTCTATGTGAATTTTAAGAAGCCGAGTCGGGCAGATGACGCAGAACTAATCGAGGACGGCATAATAGTGAGGTACGAAAAGGGAGAGGTTGTGGGCATAACCGTACTTAATGCAAGCAAGAGGAAGGAGAGATAAACAGCATTCCGGGTGATACGTCCCCATGAAAGCCGGCAAACTTTAAGATTGGGCTTGAGAGGGCAAAGCAACGGCGTCTACTCTGGCGTTGCCCAGCACTCCTCGTCGTGGTAGAACTCCTCGCCGAGCTCTGCTCTGCCCTCAATCAGGGGCTCAGGCTCTCTTACGGCTTCTATCCGGTAGAGCGCTGATTTGAACCAGTCGTGGTCGCAGGGGGTGCGGAGCTTCTTAACTATTGGCAGCTTCTCCTGATAGCGGAAGAAGTTGGTCTCCTCGCAGGGATAGACGCTGAACCTGCGCCTTATGTCTGTGACAACAAAGCCCATCTCGAAGAGCATGCGCTGTATCTCATACCACTTTTTCAGCGATGCCTCCAGGGTGGTCAGGCCGAAGTAGCCGGCGCTTCCCTCGCCTCGCAGCGAGGCAGCACCACGGGAGAGGAAGAGCTTTATCCCTTCAAGCGCCTCCACGGGGTCGCTCACAAAGACGTCGAAGCCCCCGGCGAGCTCCTCGCTCAGGGGGTCTCTGACATCGTAGCCCCTCGCCTCCAGGCTAAGGCCGTGCTCTTCAGCTGCGCGGTTTATAAACCTCACCAGGCGCTCGTCTATTTCCAGTGCCACCACGCGGGATGGCAGGCGCGTTAAGGCGGCGGCAACGCTGAGCAGGTCGTCGTCCCCTATCACAAGGATTTCACTCGCGGCCAGGTCTCCGCGCTCGTACATGAAGGCCACACGCTTAAGCACGTCTTCTGGCGAGATGTACCCCTGGTCGTACTCCTCCCTGGGCAGGGGGCGGTGCTTGGCAATCTCATAAAAAGACCTGGCAACCTCCTCAAGCTCGCCGGGGATAACATAGCCTCTTGCATCGCATGCTGCGCACCTGAAGTCATAAAACCTCGCCCTCAGCCTGGAGGCATGCTCACAGCCTGCGCGCGTAAGGGACACCCTGCCTCCATCCACCTCCACCAGGCCGCGCTTCTTTAAGGCTTCCAGGGCCGCATAGAACTCGCTAAGCGACGCGTCCTGGGCATCCACAAGCTCCCACACCGAGGCAGCGCCACGGCTGAGCCTCTGGAGCAGCTGCACCTCTGTGCGTCTCCTCACGGCTATCCCCTTGTAAGAACGTAGTGCTTGTAGGACTTGGGCCTGAACTGCTTCAGGAACAGCTCAAAAGCACGCTCAGTTTTGTTGTGGTCGCCGCAGGTGAAGATGTCAAGATTTACAACGCCATACTCGGGCCAGGTGTGCAGCGAAACGTGGGACTCTGAAATAAGCACAACGCAGGTAACGCCGTAGGGCTCGAACTGCTTGTACACCGAACCTATCTTTGTAAGCCCTGCCTCCTTTACCACGCGCTCTGTAATCTCTCTCACCCTGTCCTCATAGGAAATCAGCTCCTTCTCCACACCGTAGAGTTCCGCTATGATATGCTTTCCTATGACTGTCATCGTCATCACCCATCTCTCTCACCTGCCTTTTATTTTTAATGGTATGTAAAAGCAATATCGACGATTATCTACGCCACGCTTTGGCTTTTGCTGACGATTCAGAGTAACCGGAACTGGACTAACTTAATTAACTAATATTAAAAAGGTAAAACAAAAACTTTTCGCCACCTCATACACCGGTGCCGGATGGCTGCTTCAATAGGGCGGTACCAGACTTCTCCCCAGGAAGCCCTTTGTGAGGTACCTTATGCCCACGTAGAAGGCGAGCACCGCAAAGAGCATCTTGAGGTACCTCTCCGGAAGGTAGCGGGAGGTCCTGGGTCCGATGTAGGAGCCAAGCGCAACGCCGAGTATCTCTGCGATGAGCAGAGGCAGGTGCACAGGCACCTGCTTTATTATCATGTAGCTGAAGATGCTTACCACCATACCTATCACCACGCTCAGTGCAGATGTACCTGCCACAATAAAGTAGGGGAGACCTACAACACTCGTCAGAAAAGGCACATACAGGAAGCCTCCGCCCACACCGAGCAGCGACGCCAGGGCGCCGATGGCAAGGCCCCCGAGAAAGGGCAGAAAGGGGTTAAAGCAGAATTCCTGGCCAAAGAAGGTAAATCTCACCCTCTTCAGGCTGAATTCTGATATGCGTACGCCCTCCCTTCTCAGCACCTCCTCATCCTGACTTTTCCCGAGCTCTTTCATCTTCTCCTCAAAGGCCCGCGCCGCCTCATACGCACGCCTCCGCGACGCCTGAGCGCGGGGCGTGGTTTCATACAGCAGCACAAAACCCACCAGGAGGGTGAAGAGTCCGAAGTATCCCAGGTATGCTCTGAGGGAGAGCTTTCCGGCGGTGAGAAGTGGTGCAGCAAAGCTTCCGATTACCGCACCGGAGCCCATTGCAAGGGCGAGGGGAACGACGATGCGTCTCATCCTGTAGTAGTTGAGTGCAGATATAACAGCCGAAGTTCCCACGAGCCACTGGTTGGAAACTCTGATGCTGTCAGTTACCCTGGTGCTCAGTTCCGGATTCGTGTTCCTCAGGCTGGAGGCAAAGTCTCCAAGCCCGAAGATGGTAAGATGTCCCACACCCGAGAGCACACCGCCAAAGGCGCCGACTGTGGAGAACACCCAGCCCACGAGCACCGCCCACAGGAAGCCCAGCTCCAGACTGATTTCGGGGGCACCGGGAATTCCAAGAAAACCCGGCGCCTCCTGAGCATACACAGGAACACTGCTCGCTGTTGCTGCGAGCAGTGCCAGCAGCATTCCAAGCACCGGCATGGTTACCCTCAGGGTACGAATGCACTGAAGCCGAGGAAGCCGCCACCCGGACTCCTTGCAGCGCCCTCAACGGGAAGGCCCAGCCTTGCCCACTGCACAATGCCGCCGAGCTGATTGTAGGTGTGCTCAAATCCCATCCTGGAGAGCAGCCTGCATGCCTGCGCACTCCTGTGCCCTGTGCGACAGTATATCAGGTACTTTCTGGCAGGGTTGAGCTCCTTAAGGCGGAACTGAAGTTCATTCAGCGGTATGAGCCTCGCGCCCCGGATGTGACCCTCGCCATAGAACTCCTGCGGGGTTCTGACGTCGAGGATTTCCACCTCGCCCTTCTGAATCATGGCATACGCCTCCTGGGGTGTAATGTTTCTGCACACTTCACTCACCTCTTTTCAATTTATGTTCGTGTTTGTTGAACACACACTAACAAATTAAAACTTTATTGCAGCGCCATTCTGACCCTCGTTAAGTTTTACGTGCCTGGTATGAGGCGCACCGGTATAGCCGAGCTTCCGCTTCACCATGGCAGAGCCCCGCCCTGGCTGTTCAAACGAATGGTGAAGCTGAGCAGGGCTATCGCAGATTACATCGTCTACGAGTACGGCGAGGCGGAGCTTATCCGCAGGCTCGCCTCGCCCGCCTGGTTTCAGGCTCTCGCCTGCGCCCTCGGCTTCGACTGGCACTCCTCGGGTACCACCACGACCACCACGGGAGCGCTGAAGCTTGCCATTTCGCCAGAGGAGCACGGCATAGCCGTGGCAGGGGGAAAGGGTAGAGCATCGCGCAGGGCGCCGGAGGAGATAGGGGAGCTTGCGGAGGTGCTGGGCCTCTCACCCCCGCGGGAGGAGGAGCTGATAAGGGCGAGCAGGCTGAGCGCAAAGGTGGACAACGCGTGCGTTCAGGACGGCTACACCCTCTACCACCACGCCTTTTTCTTCACCTCACGCGGTGAGTGGTGCGTGGTGCAGCAGGGCATGCGGGAGCGCTACGCCAGGCGCTACCACTGGCTCAGCGAGGGCGTGGAGAGCTTCACCCGCGAGCCTCACGCCGGCATAGCCAGCGAGAGGAGGGAAGAGGGGGTGCTCAACCTCGTGGCGCGGGAAGGCGAGGAGGTGCGCAAGACCAGCGTGGACCTGGTGAAGGACAACCCGCTGAAGCTGAGGAGGTACCTCGGGGGGCAGCTCACCCTTGACCACGCGGTGCAGGAGCTCGCCCTGCCAGCGAGACACGAGCTCAGAAGAGTGGACATCTCTGAGCAGGGTTGGCGCGCTTTAATGCGCGCCCACGAGCTGCAGCCGGCGAGCTATGAGGAGCTCGTGGCACTCCGCGGGCTTGGTGCAAAGACGCTGCGCGCCCTCGCGCTGCTATCGGAGCTTCTCTTCGGCGCCGAGTGCTCCTGGCGGGACCCGGCGAAGTATGCCTTCGCCCACGGGGGCAAGGACGGCATCCCCTACCCGGTGGACCGCGAGGCTTATGACAGGAGCATCTCCCTGCTTAGAGAAGCTCTGGAGGAGGCGAAGCTCGGCAAAAGGGAGAAGTACCGCGCAATAGCGCGCCTAAGCAGCTTCCTCACCCAGGAATAGCTTCTCAGCCTTGTTTGCCTTCTTAAAGAGGTCCAGCGCCTCCTCCTCGGCGAACCTGCACACCTCAGCCATGTCCAGGGTTCTGAAGCTTCCCTCGTGGACTACAACCCTGCCGTCCACCACGACGGTGCACACGTCGCAGCCTCTTGCAGCATAAACCAGGTGGGAGACGGGGTTGCTCAGGGGTTTGAGGTTTGGCCTGCGAAGGTCCACCAGGATAACGTCGCCCCGCTTGCCCACCTCCAGGGAGCCTATCTCCCTGTCCAGCCCAAGAGCCCTCGCGGCGCCGATGGTTGCGAACTCCAGCACAGTCTGCGCGGGCACGGCGCTCGCATCGCCCGTGGAAACCTTCTGGAGCAGCGCACAGGTCTTCATCTCCTGGAATAGATCCAGAGTGTTGTTGCTCGCGGCGCCGTCGGTGCCCAGGGAGACGGTAATCCCTGCCTTAACGTACTCTGCCACAGGCGCTATGCCAGCTGCCAGCTTCATGTTGCTCACCGGGTTGTGGGCCACCCTGACGCCGCGCCTCTTCATAATCCCCATCTCCCTCTTGGTCACGTGCACCGCATGCGCTGCGAGCACATTTTTGCCAAGGAAGCCTATTTCCTCGAGGTACTCGAAGGGGCGCTTCCCCTTCTCTTCCAGGAAGTTTTTAACCTCCTCCCTGGTCTCGGAAACGTGGATGTGTATCCCGGTGCGGTGCTCCTCTGCCAGCTCCTTCGCCTTGAGCAGAAGCTCGGCGGAGCAGGTGTAGGGTGCGTGCGGGCCCAGGAACACCCTCACGCGCGGATTCCTGCCCGAGTGCGCCCTGAGGGCGCGCTCCGCCTGCCTGAGGAGCTCTTTACCCTGCTCCTCGCCCGCGATGTCCAGCAGGGGATACGAGAGGACGCCGCGTATCCCTGACTCGAGAACACTTCTCGCAACCTCCTCCAGGTGGTAGTACATGTCGTTGAAGCAGGTAATGCCGCTGCTGAGCATCTCCAGGCACGCGAGAAGAGAGCCTGCGTAAACATGCTTCGGCTCAAGCTTTGCCTCCACCGGCCAGATCTCCTCCTGGAGCCACCGCATTAGGGGAAGGTCGTCAGCACTGCCCCTGAAGAGGGTCATTGCCGCGTGGGTGTGGGTGTTTATCAAACCGGGCATCACTATCCTGTCCCTGGCGTCTATGACAAAGTCCGCCTCCCCCTTTATTCCGCGGGCAATCTCCACAATCGCTCCATCCTCAATCGCCAGAGAAAAGTTTTTTAATATCCGGCGCTCCTTATCCATAGTAACCAGAATTCCGTCTTTTATGAGCACATCCATATCATCACCCGAGGTAAGCGGAATGGTAAAGATAGCGGTTCCAAACAAGGGAAGGCTGCACGAGCCTGCGATGCAGCTGATGCGAAGTGCTGGCATGGTGGTGCTCAGCGATGAGCGCCGCCTCTTTGCAACCACCTCCATGCCAGAGATTCAGGTGCTCTTTGTGCGCGCCGCAGACATACCCGAGTTTGTCTACGATGGTGTGGCTGATCTCGGCATAACCGGCTACGACGTGGTGGTGGAGTCTACTTACGATGTGGAGCTTCTCCTTAATTTAGATTTCGGTAGGGCTCGCCTGGTTGTGGCCGCACCTGAGAGCTCCGGAATAGAGAACATGGAGGACATAAAGCCAGGTGCGAGGGTCGCCACCGAATTTCCAAACATAACGCGAAGCTTCTTCGAGGAGCGCGGGATAAGCATCAGGGTGGTGCGCGTTTCTGGAGCATGCGAGGTGGCTCCGCACATTGGCTTAGCAGAGCTTATAGTGGACCTCGTCAGCACAGGTACAACGCTCAAGATGAACAAGCTGCGCGAGGTGGAGACCATACTGGAAACCTCCGCCTATCTTATAGGCAACAGAGAAGCAATAAGGGCAAACCGCGAGAAGGTGGAGGAGGTAATCACAGCCTTCTCCAGCGTGCTGGCCGCAAAGCGCAAGAAGCTGATAATGATGAACGTGCCCAAGGCGGCGCTGGAGGAGATAAAGAGGATAATGCCGGGCATGGCGGGGCCCACGATAGCCGAGGTAGCTGCGGCTGTGCCCATGTATGCGGTGAATGCGGTGGTGGAGGAGAAGGAGGTTTACTCGATTATCAACAGAGCAAAGAAGCTTGGCGCGAGGGATATCCTGGTGCTCCCCATTGAGAGGATTATAGAATGAGCTTTCTGGTTATTCCCGCCCTGGACCTCAAGGAAGGGAGATGCGTCCAGCTCATAGGAGGAGACCCAGGTAAGAAGCTGGTGGAGCTGGAGAATCCTGTGGAGATAGCCCTGCGCTGGCAGGCGCTTGGAGCAGGGCGCCTGCACCTCATCGACCTGGATGCGGCGATAGAGGGGAGCACGGCAAACCGCCGCCTGGTGGAGGAGATTATCTCCGCGCTCAGCATACCTGTGCAGCTGGGCGGGGGAATAAGGAGCTTTGCAGAGGCGAGGCACTTCCTGGAGCTGGGCGCCGCGAAGGTTATCCTGGGCACGGCCGCGCTGGAGCAGCCTGAGATTCTGGAAAGGCTCCTCGAAGAGTACGGCAGGGAAAGGGTAATCGTGGCAATAGACGCAAAGGACGGCTACGTGGTGGTGCGCGGGTGGCGCAGGCGAACGCGGCTGCGCGCAGGCGAGGCTGCAAGGAAATTCGCACGCTATGCGAGCGAGCTGCTGTTTACCAACGTGAACGTGGAGGGGCGAATGCGGGGCGTGGATTTGAGTGCCGTTAGACAGGTTGTAAGCGCAACCTCCGCGAGGGTTATAGTTTCAGGCGGCATCACCTCGCTGGAGGACATAAAAAAGGTGAGGGAGCTGGGCGCCTTCGGCGTGGTGATAGGCTCAGCCCTTTACACAGGCAGGATAGATTTCAGGAAAGCGCTCGAGCTGCAGGTTTGGTAGTCCGTCCTGGAAACAGGAAATTCGAGAAGTTTTAGGCTCTGCCCCTTTTGGCAAACTTTATTTAACCGGTTAAGGTGAAAATTAATCGAGCCAGATAAAACTTGTGAATTACCACAGACCAGAATAGTTTTTTATTGTGAACCTTAGAATAATAAACGCCGTGCTCAGAGATGTTGCCACAAAGGATTATGTTAGAGAGGAGATTAAAGCTTCTGAAGAAAGGCTAAGAGCAGAGATTCAGGGAGTCAGGGCTGAAATCCAAGAGTCAAAGAGAGATATTAGGGCTATGTTGCAGATAGGTTTCACCGGTCTCGGTTTGCTGATGGTGGCTCTCGGCTTCTACCTCGGTTATATTTTTAAAGGCTGATTTCACATTACTTATTGTTTATTTCATCTGAACACTTTGTTCATGAATTTTTTGAAAATTATATCCCACCAAAAAGATTTAAAAAGAAAGTTTACTTTATTTATACCCGTATTAGTCCTCATATACCACCGGTAAGTTGCAGACCCAAAAGCTGGGGAGGTGCGGATGGCGCGGCTTAAGAGGCGAATCGGCTTCCTCACCGGCGTGGGAATTGCAGTGAGCATGGTGGTGGGCTCGGGGCTCTTCGGCCTGCCCGGGGTTATCCTGCAGAGCGTTGAGCCGCACGAGGCGGTGCTGGGCTGGGTTCTGGCCGCGCTGGCGGTGGCTCCGCTTGTTTACGTCTTCTCCTTTCTGGGGGTGCGCTACCCCGTTGCGGAGGGCGTCGCCAGGTACGCGGAGGTATTCTTCGGGAGGTGGGCGATGTACAGCTTCAGCGCTGTGGCCTGCGGGGCGGTGGCCATGGGCATGCCCGCCTTCTTCCTGGTGATAGGCAGCTACCTGGCAGAGCTCTTCTCCCTGCCCCCTCAGGAGTACAGGACAGTCTTCGCCGCAGGCGTTGTGGTGCTCGCGACGCTGCTCAACCTCAGAGGGCCCGAGAGGGCGGCGCTCCTGAACAGGGTCGTCGTGCCGGCGACGGTTGTGTTTGTGCTGGGTCTCACAGCATACTACCTCCCCGTGTACCGCAGGGAGAGCATGCTCATGGCGGACAGGATTCTTGACGTCTCCTCCTACTCAGCAGGCAGCCTCTGGCTGGGGGCGGCGATTGCCTTCTGGGCCTTCCAGGGCTGGGAGAACCTCTCCTTCGTGCTGGAGGAGGTCAGGAATCCCTCACGCATCCCCCGCATCTACTGGACGAGCTTCCTCCTCATCCTGGTGATCTACCTGCCCTTCATCTGGGTGGTCTCGGCCGCCTCCTACAGCGGGGCGGACGTCACCGGGCTGAGCGGGCTTGCGGCCCTCTTCGGGGGCGGGGCGGTGCGCGGCCTCCTCCTGGCTGTGGTTGTGGGCGTGCTGGTGGCCAACTCCATCTCCTGGACCCTCGGGGTGAGCCGCATCGCCTACGCAGCAGCCAGGAGGGGGCTCCTGCCCAGGGCTATGTCGAGGCTGCACCGCCGCCTGCCCAGGAACAGCCTCATTGCCTGCGCCCTCTACTACCTGGCGGTGATGCTGGTGGTCGAGGCTGCACAGGTGCCCCTATCCTACCTGTTTCTGCTAACCACGCAGGGCTTTATAATCCTGTACGCGGCGGCGGTGCTGGCGTTCTTGAAGGTAGCGGAGAGCCGCCGCGATAGGTGCGCCGGCCTGCTTGCGCTGCTCTCCTGCAGCCTGCTGCTCACCGGCTTCTCCTGGCTTCTCGCCTACTCTCTTGTCCTGGCTGTTTTCGGCTACCTGAGGTACCGCCGGAAAACGCCTGATTCGGCGTGATCACCCCCGCGCAACCTCCACAAAGTTCTTAAGCAGCCTGAGCCCGAGCTTCCCGCTCTTCTCGGGGTGGAACTGCGTGGCAAAAATGCTGCCCTTCTCCACCACAGCGGGTATCTCGGTGCCGTAGCTGGTGGTGGCCACGGTTACGTCCTCCTCCGGCAGGGCATAGTAGGAGTGGACGAAGTAGAAGTAGTCTCCGCTCTTTATTCCCGAGAGCAGCCTGGACTCGCGCCTTATTTCCAGGGAGTTCCAGCCCATGTGGGGTATCTTAACGCCTGAGGGAAGCCTGACCACCCTCCCCCC